>JAUNJW010000344.1 GCA_030533035.1 Erysipelotrichaceae bacterium | reverse complement strand
CCGAATATCCGATTGTCATCATGCCGATGACTTACCAGATGAGCATCATGCTGCAGAGAAGGCTGATTTACACCGGCGTCACCAGGGCCCGCAAGGCGATCATCGTTCTGGGTGAACTCGGCGCTTTCCGCCGCGGCTGCCAGATTCTCGAGACTTCACCGCGGGAAACAACTCTGAAAGACAGGATCCGCATGTACATGAAACCGGAGGGTGACGATGAAACCGCAGGATTTGCTTGATATTCTTACAACAGCTTCGCGGCTGAAAACGACAATGCGCCATTGCTGGACGGCAGCCGGCAGACAGGAATCCGTGGCTGACCACAGCTGGCGGATCGCGCTTATGGCGATGCTGCTGAAGGATGAGGAAGAATTCTCGCAGTATGACATGGACAAAGTCATTGAGATGTGCCTGATCCATGATCTCGGCGAAGCGTTTACCGGCGATATCCCGACCTTTGTCAAGGAAGCCGCGGATGAAAAAACAGAAGCCGCATACTATGAGGAATGGGTCAGGTCATTTCCTGAAAGGCAGCGTGAGCACTGGCTGCAGCTGCTGGCTGAAATGAAAGAGCTCAGAACAGCGGAAGCGAAAATCTTCAAGTGCCTGGATAAGCTGGAGGCTCTGATCTCGCACAATGAGTCTGACCTGGGCACCTGGCTGCCGCTTGAATATGACCTGCAGTATACGTACGGCAGGGAGAACATGAAGGATTTTGCTTATTTCATAACGCTCAGGGAAGCGGTGGATGCCTGGACAAAAGATAAAATCGAAAAGGAGTCAGGAGAACTTCATAAACAGTGATCAAAGCATTCATATCTTTTGCTTTCAATAGAAATTGATTTGTGCTACCATAGTCAAGGAAATCGTTGACGGAGTATAAGTAGTACGGATCAGCCGGTCTTAGAGAGAGCAGGCGGACGGTGAAAGCCTGTGACGGAATCAGTATGAAGCTCACTCCAGCAGAGCGCCCAATCAGCGCCGTGCGCCGCGTTAAGGCATGAATTAAGGTGCGTATGAGTCTGACTCATGCGAACCAGGATGGTACCGCGTTATTTACGTTCCTGGATGAAACAGGAACGTTTTTTCATTGAAGGAGGACATGATGTCAGAAAAACAGCTTACCGGAAATCAGATCAGACAGATGTTTCTTGATTTCTTCAAATCCAAAGGCTGCATGGTCGAACCGGGCGCCAGCCTGATTCCCCATGATGATCCGACCCTGTTATGGATCAATGCCGGTGTTTCCGCTCTGAAGAAGTATTTCGACGGAACAGAAAAACCCGCCAGCAACCGTATCTGCAACGCCCAGAAGTCAATCCGTACAAACGACATTGAAAACGTCGGCAAGACAGCCCGCCACCACACATTCTTTGAAATGCTCGGCAACTTCTCAATCGGCGACTATTTCAAGCAGGAAGCCATTCCCTGGGCATGGGAATTCCTGACAAGTCCGGAATGGATTGGTTTTGACGTCAATAAGATGTACGTCACCGTTTATCCGGATGACCAGGAAGCGTATGATCTCTGGATCAAGGTCGGCATGATCCCGTCCCATATCCGCAGAACATATGACAACTTCTGGGAAATCGGCCGCGGTCCCGGCGGACCGGACACAGAGCTGTACTATGACAGAGGTCCGGAATATGATCCCCAGGGACTCGGCGAGAAGCTTTTCTTTGAGGATATTGAAAACGACCGTTACATTGAAGTCTGGAATATCGTTTTCTCCCAGTTCGACTGCCGTCCCGGCGAAGTCGACCGCAGCGAATACAAGGAACTGCCGCAGAAGAACATCGATACCGGCATGGGTCTGGAAAGACTGGTCTGCCTGGTGCAGGGCGGCGAAACAAACTTCGATACCGACCTGTTCCTGCCGGTGATCAGAGCCACTGAAAAACTGGCGAAGCACCCGTATTCCGAAAGAGAATACAAGATGGCCTACCGTGTCATCGCCGACCATATCAGAACTGTCACATTCGCGATCGCTGACGGCGCCAACTTCTCCAACAGCGGCAGGGGATACGTTCTGAGAAGAGTCCTGAGAAGAGCTGTCCGCTACGGCATCAAGCTCGGTATCGAAGGCGCCT
>JAUNJW010000343.1 GCA_030533035.1 Erysipelotrichaceae bacterium | reverse complement strand
AAAAAGAAAAAACTGCGGAAATATACTTTCCGCAGCTTTTCAGAAGCTTTGAAGATTATTTTGTAATGGATTCGAGCCAGTTGGGATCAGGTTCATAGCCGAGCAGCTTGACAACTGTCGCAGCGACATTTGCCAGACCGAAGCTGTCGCCTTCCTTGACTTCTGTGCCTTCCGGTCCGTTGTAAACAGCGAAAGGAACAACTGCCAGGGTGTGGCTTGTCTTCGGCTTCGGTGTGCCGTCTTCGTTGAATCCCTTGTCATACATCTGGTCGGAGTTGCCGTGGTCAGCAGTAACAACCAGAGCGTAGTCCATCTTCTTGCACGCGTCCATGATTCTCTTCAGCATCAGGTCAACGGACTCGACGCCGATCAGAGTTGCTTCATAGTTGCCTGTATGGCCGACCATGTCGCCGTTCGGATAGTTGCAGCGCAGGAACTGGTACTTGCCGGATTCGATTGCTTCAACCATCTTGTCGGTGATTTCTGTCGCCTTCATCCAAGGCTTGAGTTCGAACGGGATGATATCGGAAGGAATCTCTTCCCATGTCTCGAGTTCATCGGAGAACTTTTCGGATCTGTTGCCGTTCCAGAAATATGTGACATGACCGAACTTCTGTGTTTCGGAGCATGCATAGGAGTTGACGCCCTTGTTTACCAGGAATTCAGACAGTGTGTGCTCAATGTGCGGCGGTTCAACCAGGAAGTGCTCAGGGAGCTTCAGGTCGCCGTCGTACTGCAGCATGCCTGCGAAGTAAACATCCGGCTTCTTGACCTGGTCGAAGGAATCGAAGCCCTTGTTCATGTAGTCAAATGCCTTGGAGATTTCAACAGCACGGTCGCCTCTGAAGTTGAAGAGGATGACGGAGTCGCCGTCATCGATTGTTCCGACAGGTGTGTCACCGTCTGCGACTACGAAGCCGGGCAGGAACTGGTCTGTTCCCTGGCTTTCAGCATAGAGAGCCTCGATGGCTTCCTTGGCTGTCGGGAACTTTCTGCCGTCACCCATTACATGGATGTGCCAGCCTCTTTCAACCATGGACCAGTCAGCTTCATAACGGTCCATTGTGATGACCATACGGCCGCCGCCGGATGCGATGCGGCTGTTGAATGTGTCGTCGTTGAGTTCAGCCATGACTGCTTCAACCTGGTCGACATACTTCGGAGCGGATCCTTCCGGAACGTCACGTCCGTCGAGGAGAACGTGAACTCTGACTTCCTTGAGGCCTTCTTCCTTGCACTGTCTGAGCATAGCGAGCAGATGGGAAATGTTGGAGTGAACATTGCCGTCGGAAAGCAGACCGAGGAAATGCATTTTTCCGCCATGGGACTTGGCGAAGTCAACTGCGCCTCTCCATGCGGATGACTGGTAGATGCTGCCGCTCTCGATGGATTCATTGACGAGCTTTGCGCCCTGGGAATAAACCTGGCCGCAGCCGAGTGCGTTGTGTCCTACTTCGGAGTTGCCCATGTCGTCATCTGACGGCAGACCAACAGCTGTTCCGTGGGCCTTGATTGTTGTGTGCGGCCACTTTGTCATTAATTCTTCAATCTGGGGTTTGTAAGCGTGGAGAACGGCGTTGCCCATGTCCTTTGAAGTCCAGCCGACACCGTCCATTACAACCAATACTACCGGTTTTGCCATATTATTTTTCTTACTCCTTTGTATGTTTTTATTCTACACCATGCTTTGTTTGTTAACTATGCTTAAAAGAATTTAATTTCCTGCATATCTCCATTGAAAATAAAGTTAGTTTTAACTAACACATAGTTAGAAAATACTAACTGGAGGTGATTATGAAACTCGTTTTGATACGCCACGGCGAAAGTGAATGGAACAAACTGAATCTGTTCACCGGCTGGACAGATGTGGACTTGAGTGAAAAAGGCCATCAGGAAGCGATGAACGCCGGAAAGCTTCTGAAAGCGGAGGGCTATGACTTTGATGTCTGCTACACTTCCCTTCTCAAACGCGCCATCCACACCCTGAATCACGTACTGGATGAAATGGACAGAAACTGGCTGCCGGTCATAAAGACCTACAAACTCAATGAACGTCATTACGGTGCCCTGCAGGGACTCAACAAATCCGA
>JAUNJW010000342.1:1108-2097 GCA_030533035.1 Erysipelotrichaceae bacterium | reverse complement strand
ATTCTCGCTGTTGTCTGCGGTGTACTCATCATGGTGCGGGTGGAAAAATGGATCCGTGCCCATATGCCTTCCTCGCTGGATGTGGTCTTTACGCCGCTGCTGACTTTGCTGGTATGCCTGATTCCCTATGTCTTTGTTATCATGCCGGTCTTCGGTCTGATTTCAGGAGCTATCTGCTCTGTAATCCAGACTGTATGCATGTCTGAAAACATCTTTGTCAGAATTATTGCCGGCTATATCAGTGCGGCACTGTTTCTGCCGATGGTTTCCATGGGCATGCACCACGGGCTTGTGGCGCTGTATTCCATTCAGCTTGAGCAGGCCGGCTATATTACGCTGTATCCTTCCTTATGCATGGCCGGGGCAGGCCAGGTCGGAGCCGCGATCGCGATTTATCTCAAGGCAAAGAAAACTGGAAACAGCCGTCTGCGGCAGATTATTGCCGGCGCGCTGCCGGCGGGAATCCTCGGCATCGGCGAACCGCTTGTTTACGGCGTCACGCTGCCAATGGGAAAACCGTTTATCACAGCCGGACTCGGTGCCGGTTTTGGCGGCGCCTTTGTCATGGCCATGCAGGTGGCTTCCTCTGCCTGGGGCACATCCGGCGTCCTGGCTGTCTTCAGCATGACAGCCGGTCCCTCCGGCGCCTTCAGGGGCGCAATCTGCTATCTCACCGGTCTTGTGATTGCCTGTGCGGCTGCGTTCGCCATTACTCTGGTGATGTTAAGGGATGATGAGATTGAAAGGGCATAAGCCGCTGGTCCCATGATTCATAAAACAGTCGCAGCGGAACAGAATGAATTATGATTCAGCGGACTTCTGTCTGTCATCCAGAAAGTGAAAATATGGTAAAGAAAAAACTGAAATGGCTTGTTCCGCTGATTTTGTGTCTTCTGCTTGCGCTGGGAGCGGACATGTATATATCCGATTATTATCACGCGGACCAGACTGCTCTGGAAGCGCTGGTGCCGGATGAAGTGACTGAAATC
>JAUNJW010000342.1:0-1098 GCA_030533035.1 Erysipelotrichaceae bacterium | reverse complement strand
ATTCCATAATACTGTAAACAGTCATAGCGGATCAGGCAGGGTCATGATTCCATGGATTCTGTCTGTCATCCAGGGAGTGAAAAAGATGGTAAAGAAAAGACGGAAATGGATTGTGCTGCTGTTTCTGGTTCTTCTGCCGGTGCTTGGTACAGGCGTGTATATTTCCGATTATTATCACGCGGACCAGACCGCGCTTGCGGCGCTTGTGCCGGATGAAGATACTGATATTACGGAAACAGATTTCGGCTGGTGTTTTGACGGGCCCGGCAATGATACGGCAATGATCTTTTATCCCGGCGGCAAGGTGGAAGAGACCGCCTACGCGCCTTTGCTGCATGAACTGGCATCCGCCGGCACTGACGTTTTTCTTGTGAAGATGCCTGCCCGCCTGGCAATCTTCAGCATTGACAAAGCCGGCAGTATCATGGACAGATATGATTACAGACACTGGTATATCGGCGGCCATTCCCTGGGCGGCGCTTCTGCTGCCTATTTCGCGGAAAAGAACGCGTCCAGGCTGGACGGCCTGATTCTGCTGGCTTCCTATTCTGCAAAAAAACTGGATGATGATCTTGATGTGCTTCTGGTCTTCGGCTCCGCGGACGGAGTTCTGAACATGCAGAAATACCGGGAAAACAGAAAAAACGTTCCCGCGGACGCGGAAGAATACATCATTGAAGGCGGCAATCACTGTCAGTTCGGTTCCTATGGCTTCCAGTCCGGCGACGGCATGGCATCCATCCCGGCTGCCGAACAGGTTCATGAGACTGTTTCTTCCATCACAGTGTTCATGGCGGAAAATGATAATTGAAACAGTGCATTGACACAACCGCAGCTGATTGATTCTGACCTGTATGGTTTAATGAGGAAATGAGTATGAACACAGACCTGTATCCGATGATTTTCAAAAGGAAATCCTTTCATCTTTTCCGCAATATCGGGGAAACAGTGATCAGTGAAAGGGAAAAAGAAGAGATCCAATCAGCGTGGCATTCATTTGAGCCGCTCTGTCCAGAGATACGGACAGCCATCCGACTTGTGCCGGCTGAAGAGACTTCATGCCCGAGAGGGGAAGAGTACTGTATCCTGCTGTACAGC
>JAUNJW010000118.1:1729-6482 GCA_030533035.1 Erysipelotrichaceae bacterium | reverse complement strand
GGGCAATACTGTTAAAAATAAATAGCAGATTCATATTCACTCTTTTCGACCATTCAAGTATGACTGAAACAGGACACAATTTCAACATAAAAAAAGGAAGCCGGATCAGCTTCCCCTGAGGTGTTCCACTTCGGCAGCGATTTCTTCGTTCATCACTTCCAGGCCCTCAATCTTCATTTCCGCGTCGCGGATCCGCTCTGACAGATGCAGCCGTGTCTGCTGCATGACAATCGTTGACGGCAGCCAGATGCAGAATGACAGTGAAACCATGCCGACGGCGAAAGGCAGCGCCTTTACTTTCCTCCCCTTCTTCATAATGATCTTTGTTTTCCGGATGCGTTCTGCTTCTCATAGGCATCGAGATAAGCTCTCAGCATTCTCTCCAGGGCGGCTGTCTTGGTTCTTTCCTCCCTGTCGCAGTAGCGGCTGAAACGGTCATAAAGATTCCGGTCAATCCTCAGATTGATATATTGTCCGTCTTTTCTTTCTCTCGGCATCCGATTCCCCTTATGGTTTCCATCTTACACGTATCTTCAACTGTTTTCAACTTTTATCAACCGTTTTCAACCTGAAAAAAATTCAGAAAAAAAGCAGACCGCCGGGGCGGTCCGCAATGATTCAGTTTTCTGTTCAGGCGAGAAGAACTTCGTCGTCGGAAAGGTCGGATGTCAGGCCGGTGACAGATGACTTGGCAACGTTGGCGCAGTGGTCACCCATTCTTTCCAGGGTACCGAGAACATCACAGTAAACAGATGCCGCAACAGTGGAAGCACATTCTCCATTTGCCATTCTTTTGAAGTGGTGCTGGCGGAAACGCATTTCCATGGTATCCAGATCGCGTTCCTTCTCTCTCAGTGTCTCATAGAGAGCCGTATCCCTGGTCACAAAGACCTGGACGGAATCGTCGAACATGTTGAGCAGCTGCTCTGACATCTGGTTCAGTTCTGCCATGGCGCTCTGTGAGAACTCTTCCTTTCCCTGTGAGGTCAGTGTATAGAACTCAACCAGGTTCTGGCACAGGTCGCCGACACGCTCATAGTTCTTGACCGCGTCAAGATAGCAGCGGATATCGTTGGTGTCATTTTCGGAAAGATTCGGCTTGAGCGAAAGCTTGATCAGATAGTCTGTGATCCGGCTGTCGAACGAGTTGATGATCTTTTCCCTGCTCTGCAGCTTCTCCAGGAATTCATCGTCGCCTTTTTCATTCAGATAGCGCTGGGCTTCGGCAGTGTTGAAGCGGACAACGTCGACCATCTGCAGGATTGCCTGCTCAGCCATTTTGATACCGGCGGAAGGCAGTACTTCTGTGATTCCCGTATCCATTTCATCGAGGCTGAAGTCGTAGTTTTCGGCATCCTCGCCGGGAATGATCTTCTTGGCCAGGGCAACCATCTGATTCGCGAACGGGAAGATCATCAGAGTTGTCACTGTCTTGAAGATGATGTTGGCCATCGCAATCTGCATCATCGGGTTCAGATTGCCGAAGGTATTCAGGATAAACGCGGCGTATGGCTTCAGCAGCAGCATACCGACAATCGTGGAAACGATGTTGATGCAGGTATGCAGGCAGGCTGTCCTCTTACCGGCGGAGGAACCGCCGACAGCAGCCAGGATGCCGGTCATCGTGGTGCCGATATTGGCGCCGAACATGAACGGAAGTGAAGCTGAGAAGCTCAGGGCGCCTGCCATATACAGCTTCTGGACCACACCGATGGTGGCGGCGGAAGACTGCACGGCAGCGGTCAGCACGATACCGGCCAACAGTGCCAGGAATGGATTGGTGCTCATCATCAGGGCGATGGATTCAAACTGCGGCAGTTCCTTCAGCGCGGCCAGGGCGTCGCCCATTGCCGACATACCGAAGAAGATCAGGCCGAAACCGAGAATGACATTGCCGCATTCAGCGAGCTTCTTCTTTTTGGCGAAGCAGATCAGCGCTGCTCCGGCGAACACGATGAACATCGCGTATTTTTCAATTTTGATGGAAATGAGGAATGAGGTCACGGTGGTACCGATGGTGGCGCCGAGAATAATGCCGGCTGCCTGTTCCAGGGTCATGAGTCCGGCCCTGACCAGACCGATTGTAATCGCCGATGTCGCGGACGATGACTGCATGATGACCGTGATCACGATACCGATCAGCATCGCGGAAATACGGTTCGTTGTGTATTTGTTGATGATGTCGCGGAGTCTGTCGCCGGCCGCGGCTTTGAGGCCGTCGCCCATGAACTTGATTCCGAACATGAACAGACCGAAACCGCCGAGGATCATTCCCCAGTTGAGTGACGCTAATGTCATATATCCCCCTCTGATATAAATAAAGCGCAGCCTTTCTTCCGGCTGCACAGTCTTTCATTGAAATGATTGTCCCGCGCAACTGAAAAAATCAGCTGAACGGGTCTCGCGGTGAAGGAAAACCGGGACTCTGCCGTGATGACGGCTTTTCCACACTATTGCGCCGCTACTCCCCCGATTGGTGTCATCATACCATATTTCTGATCAGTTTTGTACGCTCAGAGTATCTGTTTCTGACTGAATCGGAAATGATCCGGGGATTTGCTGCAGAAATCCCTGTCAACAGGCACGGACGTGTACTGGTGAATCGAGCAGACGGACGAGATGTCCTGCTGCTTTGTGCCGTCATTGGTGCCCCAGTGCGCCACCCAGCGGTCATAGAAGGCACAGCTTCTGTCCAGGTACTTCAGCCAGCTGTATGAGCAGTAAATACCGGTATGAAAGCCTTCCCTGCGGATCATTGCGCACATAAGGGACGTGATCTTTGAAATATACTCTTTATTGATTTTAAAACCATTTTTCACTTTCCAGCCATCGGCGTCCTCCTGGTCCACCCAGACGCCCATCGAGATCTTCTCTTTGTACGGCCGGATCACTTCCAGAAATACTTCTGCTTCCTGTTTCGCTGTCTCTTCGTCCACCGCGTAGGAATACCAGTAGACGCCGAACGGAATGTTCAGCCTGACACACTCCCTGACATTCCTTTCAAACTGCCTGTCCTTCTGGTCAATGGACCAGCCCCAGCCGGCCCGGATGATCACAAACTGATCTTTGTATTCTGAAAGATCGATTTCCCCGTTGTGTTCTGAAATATCGATACCGTACACTGCCATATGTTTTCTCCTCTGATTCCAAAGTTTAGCAGGTTTTTAAAATGCCGGAAACGCAAAGAAAAAGGAAGGCGGCGCCTTCCTTGCGTTATTCAGCCAGTTTTGCGACTTCCTCTTCGAAATAAGCCTTGGCATCCTCATATGTCTTGCCCAGGGCGACGGAGATTTCCTCATAGAGATACTTCTCTGCTTTCTGCAGATACTCATCGTCAATGCTGGCAAGCTTCTTGTGCTGTTCCATGCGGGCCTTATTGCGGCCGTAGGATGTTTTTATAATGCAGATGAGGTCAGCGATATCATTCCCTTTCAGCAGGGCGGCATACTGGCTCTTCATGTTGGCCGGCTTGTTTTCCAGCGTCTGGATATCGGGGGCGGAAATGATCAGCTCCCGGATCTCCTCTTCAGTGATCAGATCGCGCAGATTTCCGGCCTTATTGGAAACCGGCACCTGCATTTTGACCGAGCCGTCCTGTTTCATGTACGGCACCAGGTCATAGCACATCTCCCCTGTAAAGTCGCTGCGGTGTTTGCCAACAATCTTGCATACATCACGTCTGTAAACTACGATGTCATTTACTTTATACATTGCCTTCTTCCCCGCTTTCATGTTACTATTATAACTTTTTTACGGGAAATTATCCACGATGGATAAAGTGGAATTTTACTACTTTCTGCTAAATAATCTGGACAATAAAGAATTTCAGGTACTCTGTTTCCGGCACATCCGGCAGCACCGGATGATCCGGGGCGGCGTGCCTTTCCTCAACGATGCGGATGGACACGCCGGCGTCCCTGGCAGCGTCCGCAAGCATTCTTCTGAACTCCTCCTTCGGCATGAAATGCGAGCAGGAGGCAGAAGCCAGATAGCCGCCCCTGGGCAGCAGCTTCATCGCCTCACAGTTGATCTGGCGGTAGCCGCCGCGGGCGTTATGGAATGTCTTTCTGCTTTTTGTAAAAGCCGGCGGATCAAGAATAATAAAGTCAAACTTCGCGTGCTCACTTCTGAGTTTGGGCAGAATATCAAACACATCCGCCTGTCTTAGATCAATGTTCAGATGATTTCTTTCCGCGTTCTTTGCCGCCATTTCCAGAGCGGATTCTGAGATGTCCACGGCCAGGACGCTTTGAGCCCCGCCGGCTGCGGCGTTGAGGGCAAAGGAGCCTGTGTGCGTGCAGCAGTCAAGCACCTTTCTTCCCTTTGCCAGTTTCTTCACCGCCAGGCGGTTGTATTTCTGGTCCAGGAAGAAGCCTGTCTTCTGGCCGTTTTCCACGTCGACTTCATAGAGAATCCCGTTTTCAGTGATCTCTGTGATACAGGATTCCGGATGATTCTGGCCATACCAGCCTTTGTACTGATCCAGGCCTTCCTTGGCCCGCAGATCGCCTTCATTTCTTTCATAGATGCCGTCAATCTGCTCGCCATGGGCTTTCAGTTCATCCAGAAGCGCCTGATACAGGGCGTCTTTGTGCAGATCCATTCCGTAGCTGGCGATCTCCGCCACCAGCAGATTGTTATAGCGGTCCACCGTCACTCCCGGCAGGCCGTCCGCCTCGCCGAAGACCAGGCATTCCAACAGGCTGTTGGACGCCAGCCGGTTGGCGCCGTGCATGCCCGTGCGCGCCACCTC
>JAUNJW010000118.1:0-1719 GCA_030533035.1 Erysipelotrichaceae bacterium | reverse complement strand
GGCAGGCAGAGAAATCGTCTTGCATGACATCCAGCCGGTACTGAACAGCATACTTTACCCTTCTTGCGAAGAAGGAGTCGTCATATTTCTCATTGGCATTGGTGCCCAGTAAACGGATTCGGATTTTCGAAGCCGCGCTGTAAAGCCCGGTGCCGAGATAGCTGCCTTTTGGGGAAAACACATCAATGAACGATCCGTTTTCCACTTCTTCAGAGATTTCCGCAATCTCATCCTCATAAATCCAGGGATGTCCCTTTTTCAGGGAGAATTCCTGTTTCTTTGTTACCTTCGCGTAAGGAAATGTTCTTGTCTGTTTCATATTTTTCACCCGGAAAATCGTACCATAAGGCAAAGAAAAACGATACTCCCGTATCGCTTTTCGTCAGTATGTACTGTGATTACAGTTTCAGATCATTCTCCTTGATCCAGCCGGCTTTTCTTTCCAGTTCGCAGACCGCCCAGCTGATGAGTGCCGGCAGGACGAAGCAGATCAGGATCAGTCCGGTCCAGTCCATGGCGCCGATGCCGGCTTTCAGACCGTTTGCGGTGTCATTGACCCAGCCTGTGTATACGCCGATCTGACCGACCAGACCGCAGGTGCCCATGCCGGAAGCGACGGCCGGACCGTTGTTCTGCATTTTGAACAGGCATGTGGCCAGCGGACCGGTGACTGCGGAAGCCACAATCGGCGGAATCCATGTTTTCGGATTGCGGATGATATTGGACATCTGCAGCATGCTTGTGCCAAGTCCCTGCGAGACCAGGCCGCCGATGCCGTTTTCCTTGAAGGACATGACCGCAAAACCGACCATCTGGGCGCAGCAGCCCGCCACCGCCGCTCCGCCGGCCAGACCTGTCAGACCGAGCGCGGCGCAGATCGCGGCCGAGGAAATCGGAAGCGTCAGTGCGATTCCGACAAGAACGGAAACGATGATGCCCATGAAGAACGGCTGCAGTTCCGTCGCCCACATGATGACGGCGCCAAGGGAGCTGGCAGCTTTGCCGATATACGGGGCGAACAGCAGGCTCAGGATTGTGCCGACCAGTATGGTGACGGCCGGGGTCACAAGAATGTCCACCTTTGTTTCCTTGGAGACAAGTTTGCCGCATTCGCAGGCAGCGATCGCGATGACATAGACTGCCAGAGGTCCCCCCGCCCCGCCAAGGCCGTTGGCGGCGGCGCCTACCGCGATCAGGGAGAACAGGACAAGCTGCGGCGCTTTGAGGGCATAGCCGATGGAAACTGCCATCGCCGGGCCGGCAACACTTTTGGCATAGGTTCCCGCGTCAACGAGGAACTGGATGGAAAGCTGGGTGCCGAGCGTTTCGATGATCGTGCCGATCAGCAGGCTGGCGAAGAGGCCCTGGGCCATCGCGCTCATAGCGTCGATTCCATAACGGTGGGCAGAGATATTGACATCCTTTTTCGCAAAGTATTCTTTCATTGTCATCGGAATGTCCTCCTTTGTTCCGATGAAGTTATAACACATCATTTTTCATTTGTATAGTCATTTTGACTATATCATTAGTCAATTTGACTATATTTGTGCCGGAATCATGTATTTTCACTCATTTCATTCTGCCCTGATCCTCCGGAACGTTCATATGGAAAGAACAGGCTGCCATCAGAATTCTGTGATCTTCACACATAACTAAAACGGGATCCCTTCCGGAATCCCGTCATGAATACATTGTTTCTGTTTTTATTGCTTTGTGAAG
>JAUNJW010000341.1 GCA_030533035.1 Erysipelotrichaceae bacterium | reverse complement strand
CGAGCGCTACCAGCATCAGTACAGAAGCGAAGATCAATGTATACTGGATCAGCAATGTCATACTGCTTTTCCTCCTTTCTTCTCCGTGTCATTTGCGTTTTTCGTCACCTTTACGGGGCGTCTGCTGTTCATGACTGTCTTGAAGAACAGAACGAAACCGCACAGATAGATAATCAGCGCAATGATCAGATCGGAGATCTGGGAAGGATAGATCGCTTTGTCCAGGTATGCACCGCCGCTGGTAATGTGCTGGATAAAGTAAGATGCGAAGATGGTACCGATTGGATTCAGACCGCCGAGGAATGTTGCGGCGATACCGTTGAATCCCATGCCCGGCACGGCTGACTGTGTGACCGACCATTCTTCAAATCCTGTCAGATACAGGAATGCGGCGCCAGTGCTTGCCAGTGCACCGCCGATCATAAGTGTAATAATGATATTCCGCTTTTCCCTCATGCCGGCATATCTGGAAGCTTCCTTGTTGTATCCGGTAGCCTTCAGTTCATATCCGAATGAAGTCTTGTTCAGAACCACCCACAGGATGACAGCGATCAGAATGGAAAGCGGAACGGCAATGGTGACATATTGGTTCTTTGAGAACAGATTACTCAGCCCCATGCTTGGCAGAAGTGCCGTTTTGTTGACAGCAGTGATCTTCTGGGTATAAGGGCTTGCCAGTTCCTTGACAGGAGTCAGCAGCATGTTGACCAGATACAGACCGATCCAGTTCAGCATGATGCCGGAAATAACCTCGTTGACGTTCAGGTATGCCTTCAGGGCACCGACGATCATTCCCCACAGTGCACCGACAACGATGCTCAGCAGCAGACAGGCGATCCACGGAAGCTTGAGTGAGAGTGCCCCGTAGAGGCAGGCTCCCGCACCGACTACATACTGGCCTGCTGCACCGATGTTAAACAGACCTGCCTTGTAGCAGAAGCATACAGACAGCGCGCACATCAGCAGCGGAGCCATTTTAACCAGCGTATTGCCGAAATATTTCATCTGGGCAGGGCCGGTCGGATAGTTCATGTAATTCTTCAGAAGTGTAACGATTCCTGCAGAAGCGCCCTTAGCGTTGATCAGCAGCAGGATGATATATCCAAGCAGAAGACCAAGCACAACGCAGATGATCGATGACAGGAATGTCTGGACACCCGGGCGTTTCAGTAAACTGTCTTTTCCGTTCATTTAAGCGTCCACCTTCACCGTATTCCTCTTGGCGCCGGCCATGTAGAGACCGAGTTCTTCCGGCGTTGTCTGCTTTGGATAAAGATCACCGACAATCTCCCCCTCATACATAACGAGGATCCTGTCGGCAACGTTCATAACTTCTTCCAGTTCCAGAGAAATCAGCAGGACTGCTTTTCCGCTGTCACGTTCCCGGATCAGGTTTCTGTGCACGCCTTCGATCGCACCGACGTCCAGGCCTCTGGTCGGCTGTACGGCCAGCAGCAGTTCATGTTTCTTATCGATTTCACGGGCAATGATGGCTTTCTGCTGGTTGCCGCCGGACATCGCGCGTGCCGTCGTGATGGCACCCTGTCCGGATCGGACGTCATTTTCTTCAATCAGACGTTCCGCATAAGTCCGGATCGCCTTATGATCCAGGAAGCCGTTCTTCGTAAATTCAGGCTGCCAGTATCTCTGTAATACAATGTTGTATTCCAGGGAATAGTCCAGGACAAGTCCGTGCTTGTGTCTGTCTTCCGGAATATGGCTCATATCTGCCGCGCGTTCGCGTATCGTTGCATGCGTGATATCTTTGCCCAGCAATGTAATTGTCCCGCTGACAAGCGGTTCCAGACCGGACAGTCCGTACACGAATTCCGTCTGTCCGTTTCCATCAATACCTGCGATACACACTATTTCTCCGGATCTGACCTGCAGGGATACATTTTTAACAGCGTTGTTATTATGTACCTTGGATGCGACAGTCATGTTTCTGATATCCAGGACAACTTCACCCGGATGCGCGGGACCTTTCTCAACGACCAGCTGGACATCCCTGCCTACCATCATTCTTGACAGCTCGGCTTCGTTGGTGTCCTTGACGTTGACAGTGCCGATGTACTTGCCTTTGCGGAGTACGGAGACTC
>JAUNJW010000117.1 GCA_030533035.1 Erysipelotrichaceae bacterium | reverse complement strand
GGAAGCGGTCAAGGCCGAAATGGAAGTCATCCAGGCCCAGCTGCTTGAGCAGAAGAATGTACTGATCACACGCCAGAATGATATAACAGTCGTGCAGGCCCAGATTCAGCTGGTCCAGGACGCGGCTGTTGAAAAAGAAGCAGAGTACCGTGCCCAGAGTGCCCAGATCGCGGCAAATATCAGCTCGATTACGGCTACCATGGCTGCCCTGGCAGCGGCAGGCGAGCTCAAGGATATCCCGGCAGCGGCGCCTTCCACATGGACATTCCCCGTACCGGGAGCCAGACGCTCCGCCGGTACATGGGCGTATGCCAGCGGCTACGAACATCTCGGCTATGACTTCGCGGCCCCGGCCGGCACAACGATCTACGCAATCGGCAGCGGCGTTGTTCTCAGCTCCGCCAACGGCTGCGCGACCTATGGCGGCCTCGGCAACATGTGCGGCTACCAGTTCGGCGGCGCTTACGGCGGCGGCAACCAGGTCCATTACCTGATCGTCGTCAACGGTTCCCTGTACGGCGTGGCGGCTTATCATATGATGCTCGGCTCACCGATCGCCTCCGGCACGATTATCAGCGGCGGCACACCGATCGGCCAGGTCGGCTCATCCGGCAACAGCTCCGGACCGCACTGCCACATCGAGATTATCTATCTCGGCGACGGGTCGAAATTTGAAAACTATGCCAGGACATGGAACGGCGATCTCGCCTTCGGTGCCGGCTGGCAGGGCAATAACAGAAAGTGTGATGCCGGCTATGGCGCGCCGTGCCGGATCCGCCCTGAAACGATATTCGGATATTAAACGATTCAGATGACTCCGGATGATTCCGGAGTCATTTTGGGAAGAGGAGGACTGATCATGATGAATCTTGATTCAGACAGAAAACAGACAGGCAGCGATGATATCCAGCTGATGAAGTTCTCAGGCGCAAGCCGCGAGGATGAGGAACTTGCCAATACAATCAGGAAAGTCAGACGGATGCGGATCGCCCTTGTGATCCTTCTGATCGCAGGTCTTCTGGCCGGCTGGCTGATCGGCAGCCTTCTGCCGGTGCCGGGCACGGAATCCCTGCGCAGGGGAATCCGCAACAGTCAGTCAATGAATTCATCGGACAAGATTAACGCCGCCTTCGACATCATGGAAAACGACTGGTTCTTCGGCAGTGAGATCGAAGATCTTGACACCAGGCTTTCCGACCAGGCGCTGCGCGGCATCTTCGCCAATGAGGAAGATCCCCACACCGAATATATGTCAGCTGAGGAAGTTCTCGACTTCCGCCAGAGCATTGACCGCAATTTCGTCGGCATCGGCGTCGAGTATATTGCCAACAACGGCATCAATGTCGTCACCAAGGTCTTCCGTGACGCCCCGGCTGACAAGGCCGGCGTCCTGCCCGGCGACATGATCAGCGAAATCGACGGCGTATCCGCGGAAGGAATGACGTCCACCGAGATCAAGGAACGTGTCCAGGGCGAAGAGGGAACGGATGTGACCATCCGCTTCATGCGCCAGGGCGAACCGGTCGATATCACCATCACCAGGGCGGCGATCAGCGCGACTGCCTACGGCTATATCCTGGATGACAATACAGGCTATCTGCAGCTGTATCAGTTCGGCACCTCCACGGCGGAGGAAATTGACCGCTATCTGGCAGAGTTCAGAACCGCCGGCATCCGCAAGCTGGTCATTGACCTGCGTGACAACGGCGGCGGCTATCTCGATTCACTGGCCCAGGTCGCCAGCAGATTCCTGCCGGGCGGCACACTGGTCATGCTGCAGGAATATTCAGACGGAACCCGCGACAGCATCTTTACAAGTTCAGGCTATACCCAGGATTATGACGGCATCGTCATCCTGATCAACGAGAATACAGCCAGTGCCTCGGAAGTCTTCACCCTGGCCATGAAGGAACAGCGTGATGACGTCACCGTGGTCGGCACAACCTCCTATGGCAAGGGAACAGTCCAGATCACCAGAATGTTCACCGACGGCTCCGCCATCAAGTACACCACCTCCAAGTGGATTTCACCCAATGAGGTCTGGGTCAACGGAACCGGCATTGAACCGGATGAGGAAGTCCTTGTTCCGGAAGCGGCCAGCCGTATTTACTTCGGCATGGAAGATGAGGCGGAATGCCGGGTGGACCAGGTGGACGAAGCGGTTGCCGACATCCAGATCGCGCTTGATTACCTCGGCTACAGCATTGACAGAAAAGACGGATATTTCTCTGTGAAAACAGAGGAAGCGCTGAAGCAGTTCGCCGCTGACAATGACCTGCAGTATGATGACAGGCTGGTCAGGGATCTCTATGAGGCTGTCATTTCGGCAGTTATCATGGACTGGTCAACCACCACCACCCATGACACCCAGCTCCACAAAGCACAGGAGATTCTCAATGGCTGATCATTTTGAACTGGTCTCGGATTTCAGACCGACAGGCGACCAGCCCCAGGCGATTGACACCCTGGTGCAGGGACTCCTGGAAGGAAAACGCGAGCAGGTTCTTGAAGGCGCCACCGGCACCGGCAAGACCTTTACAATGGCCAATGTCATCCAGCGGGTGAACCGGCCGACGCTGGTTTTCTCCCACAACAAAACACTGGCCGGACAGCTTTATTCAGAATTCAAGGAACTCTTCCCGAACAACCGGGTGGAGTTCTTCGTTTCAAACTTTGACTACTACCAGCCGGAAGCCTACATGCCGAAAACAGACATGTATATTGAAAAGACGGCTGCCATCAATGAAGAACTGGACATGTTCCGGGAAAGCACGCTCAACTCTCTTTCCGAAAGAAGGGACACGATCGTCGTCGCTTCGGTTGCCTGCATCTATGCCGCTTCCGATCCGGTCGAATACCGCAACATGTTTATGACAATCCGGGTAGGGGAAACCTACAGCCGCAACGACCTGCTGAGGAAACTGGTTGAACTGCAGTATTCCCGCAATGACATGGACCAGGCCAGGGGCACCATCCGGGTCAGGGGCGATGTCATTGACCTGACGCCTTCCTATACGGACAAGTTCAATATCCGCATTGAAATGTGGGGCGATGAGATCGACCGGATTTCGGAAATCGATCCGGTTACCGGCCACACCCAGAACGCGTATCAGTTCTACAATATCTTCCCGGCCTCCGGTTATGCCAGATCGAAATCGGTGATGATGAAGGCCTGCGACAACATCGAGGCTGAACTTGAAGACAGACTGAAATACTTCCGGGACAGCGGCAAGCTTCTCGAGGCGGAAAGACTTGAACAGAGATGCCGCTTCGATCTTGAATCGCTGCGTGAAAACGGCTACTGCGCCGGCATTGAAAACTACTCAATGCATATCGACGGCAGAAGACCCGGCCAGCGGCCGTGGAACCTGTTTGACTACTTCCCCAAGGATTTCCTGCTGATCGTCGACGAGTCGCATGTGTCGCTGCCGCAGATCAGAGGCATGTACAACGGCGACAGACAGCGCAAGGAGATCCTGGTGGAGTACGGCTTCCGCCTGCCGTCCGCGCTGGATAACAGGCCGATGAAGTTCGACGAATTCCAGTCGATGATCAACCAGGTCATCTACTGCTCGGCGACTCCGGGCGACTATGAGCTGGAACAGACGGACCACCAGGTTGTTGAGCAGATCATCCGTCCGACCGGCCTGCTGGATCCCAGGATCACGGTCAAGCCGACAAGAGGGCAGGTGGACGACATCTGCGAGGCTCTCGATGAAAGAATCCGCAGAAATGAGCGCCTTCTGATCACGACGCTCACCGTCCGCATGGCGGAAGACCTGACCGAATATCTCAAGGACAGAGGCTATAAGATTGCCTATCTGCACCATGAGACAAAGACCCTGGAAAGAACCCAGATCATCCGTGACCTGCGCCTTGGCAAGGTCGACGCCATCGTCGGCATCAACCTGCTGAGAGAAGGCCTCGATATTCCGGAGGTGTCGCTGGTATGCATCCTGGACGCTGACAAGGAAGGCTTCCTGCGCTCGCAGCGTTCCCTGATCCAGACGATCGGCCGCGCGGCCAGAAACGCCAACGGCGAAGTTTATATGTACGCCGACGTGATGACCGATTCGATGCGGTTCGCGATTGAGGAAACCAACCGCCGCCGTTCCATCCAGGAGGCCTACAACAAAGAGCACGGCATCGTGCCCAGGACCATTGTCAAAAATGTCGAGGACGCAATCCGCGGCAAGGAGACAAAGGAAATGGCTGCCCGGTACATGTCCCGCAAAAAGAAGATGTCCGCCAAAGATCATACGAAACTGGTGGAAGATCTTGAAAAGGAAATGCGCGAGGCAGCGGCCGCCCTCGATTTCGAAAGAGCGGCGGAACTGCGCGATATGATTTTCGAGCTGAAATCCGAAGACTGAACAAAGAAAAGCATTCTGCATATCAGAGGAATGAACTGATATTGCAGAATGCTTTTTGAACGTATTATCGGACTTTAATTCTCAGGAGATTCACTCAGTCTTTTCAAAGGTATTTTCTCCCCAGAGGATGATTCCCCAGCAGATCACCCAGGCCGCAAACAGCACATGCAGGAAGGGGCGCAGGAAAGGCAGGAGGGGCGTGCAGACAATGGAGAGGATTTTGAGCCCCAGCCAGGCGCACAGCAGCCAGAATGTAATCTTGTCAGCAGTCAGAGTTCTCATCATCGGTTTGTTCCTTTTTTGCCTTCAGTGAGTATAATAATACCATGCGAAGGGGAATAATATGCTGGATTACGAGAAATTAATATCTGACAGAGCTGAACGCATGCGTCCCTCCGGGATCCGCAGATTCTTCGACCTGGTTGCCGAAATGCCTGAATGTATTTCCCTGGGTGTCGGCGAACCGGATTTCCAGACTCCGTGGGATATCCGCGACGCGGCAATCAATTCACTGGAAATCGGCAGAACAAAATATACGGCCAATGCCGGCCTGAAAGAACTGCGCACAGAGATCTGTGCCTGGCTGAAACGTAAATACGGCCTTGAATATACTTTTGATCAGACACTGGTGACGGTAGGCGGCTCGGAAGCGATCGACCTGGCGATCAGGGCGCTTGTCGGCCCTGGCGACGAAGTCATCATTCCTGAACCCTGCTTTGTCTGCTATGACCCGATCACAACCCTGACCGGCGGTGTTCCGGTGCCGGTGGCCACAACCGTGGAAAATGAATTCCGGGTGACCGCGGAGCAGATCCGCAATGCCATCACGGACAGGACAAAGGTTCTTGTGCTCGGCTATCCCAACAATCCGACCGGTGCCGCGCTGCGCCATGAGGATCTCGAAGCCATCGCTGAAGTCCTCAGGGGAACGGATATCATCGTACTTTCCGATGAGATCTATTCCGAGCTCAGCTACGGCAGCCGCCATGAGTCCATCGCAGGTTTTGAGGGAATGAAGGAGAGAACCATTGTCGTCAACGGCTTCTCGAAAACCTTCTCCATGACCGGCTGGCGCTTAGGCTACGCGGTGGGACCGAAACCGCTGATCGCGGCAATGACAAAGATTCATCAGAGCTGCATCATGTCGGCGCCGACCACCAGCCAGTTCGCGGCCATCAGCGCCCTGAAGGATTGCGATGATGACGTGGAATACATGCGCCGCCAGTATGACATGCGCCGCCAGTACTGCGTCAGGAAGCTGAATGAGATGGGACTGAAGACATTTGAACCGAAAGGTGCCTTCTACGTATTCCCTGATATATCCTCGAGCGGGATGACTTCCGACGAATTCTGCGAAGCCCTGCTCCAGAAAAAACACGTGGCAATCATTCCCGGCAATGCCTTCGGCGCCTGCGGCGAAGGGTATGCCAGAATCAGCTATGCCTACAGCATCGACCATCTGCGTGAAGCGATGAAACGGATTGCGGAATTTCTGAATGAAATCCAAGGAGAGAAATAATATGGATGAAATGAAACTGCTTGACCTGCTGTCTGAATATCCCCGTGCCACCGTTACTGACCTGGCTGATATTCTCGGTGAAAAAGAAGAGGACGTTGAGTCTGTCAAAAAGAGCCTGGAAGACAGAAAGATCATCTGCGGCTACCACACTGTCATCAACTGGGACAAGACAAACATTGACCATGTCGATGCCTTTATCGGCGTCTCCGCCAAGCCGGAAAGAGACCGCGGCTATGACAAAATTGCCGAAAGAATCGCCCGCTTCCCGGAGGTTTCCTCCCTGTATCTGACCAGCGGAACATCGGAATTCCTGCTGAGCATCAACGCGAAGACAATGCGTGAAGTCGCTGACTTTGTCGGTGAAAAACTGGCGCCGCTGGAAGGCGTTGCCTCAACGGTGACAATGTTTGTGCTCAAGAAGTACAAGGTCAACGGCGTCACCATGGAAATCAGGCCGGAAGTCGAGGACGACCGCCTGCCGGTTTCTGCGTAAATACTGACAAACTTGTGCCCGCGCAGGGCACTTTTCTGTTTACAACGGAATATTGAATTGTTATAATCATACGGCGAGTGGTTAAAACCGCTCCTTGCCAGAAATGGCCGTTTAGACCAGAAGGAG
>JAUNJW010000116.1 GCA_030533035.1 Erysipelotrichaceae bacterium | reverse complement strand
AGACGGTGAAGATTCAGTCAGATATTCACCGCTTCGGACAATCACATCCAGCGTTCCGAATTTCTTCCAGAGAGATGCCGGTGACAGCAGATAGGTATATTTCTGCAGCGGATTTTCATACTTTCCGTCAATCGCGGGATAGGCCGGGGCAGTGACTGCGTTGGTCACGGTCTCACCGGGTCCGACTTCAATTGTATAGCGGTACCACTTCATCAGCTGTGATTCCAGGAACTCCCCTGCCGGCAGGATCACCATGTTTTCCGACTCACTGATCAGCTGCTGAGTCAGCGCGTTGTAATAATCTGTCTGTGAAACCGGACTGTTTTCCGGGCGCCTGGCCATGACATATTCTTCATAAGTCATGGTCTTCTGATCTGTCAGCGTGCAGGTTCCTTCCAGTCTGCGCGGCGTCTGTTCGGTTGTCTCATAGGTCCACTCCGGTATCTCAACAGCCTCGCCGAAGACAGTCATCACAAGATCCATAGAGTCTTCATCCAGATGAATGACTGCCTGAACTTCCTTTCCGTCTGAGCGCATGCCGGTCATACTGTCTTCAAACAGGAACCGGCTTTTCTGCGGATTCATCGGAAGTGTGCATATGGCTTCGGTATAAAATCCGTCCGGTTTTTTGGAATCGTCAACTTCAAAATGGAGATCATACTGCGTAACCTGGCGGTTGGGCCAGAAGAACGGATCTTCCATATAATCATCTTTCAGAAGGTACAGATCTTCATTGATATTGAACCGGCGCCATCCGCTGTATGTATAGCGGACTTCCGGAACCAGCGGTTCATTGTTGAGTGTCACTGAATACAGGGACTCATCATCATAAGGCCGCCGGTTTTGTTCTCCCTCCAGCCCGTAGACAGGCTGTGATCCGAACGGGAAGGACAGCACAGCTTTTACACTCATGTCGGAAGGGTTGTAGATCTCATATTCAGCCGTGTAGGAATTGCGGTAGGCATCCCACGTCTCCGCATGGAAAATCTCATTGGAAACAGAGTCGGGCAGGTCAAATGTCAGGGTTTCATGCCTGACTTCAAGCGGACAGTCTGCATCCGTTGTCACAACGCCATGGGCGTCGGTGCCCTCCCAGTATGTCAGGGCGGACTTGGCACCCGCGGCAATCCCGGCCATACAGACCGCGGCAGCGCTGACCAGCGTGAGAATTGTTTTTTTCTGTCTCATAACTGCCCTCCTTTGAATTAAAGATAGCACACAGACTTTTTTTCAGGAAAGTTTTGTGGGTTTCGCCTTTAAGATTTGTAAATGACAGCGGAGGGTAAATTGACCCTTCATTCCCATGAATGCTATTATTGTAGTAATTCAATAAGTAAGAACCGAAAGGAGAATAATCAACTATGGGACTTATTTTGGCAGCTTTATCTGCAGCTGGATCAACATTCAGTGATCAGTGGAAAGAGTATTTCTATTGTGATGCTCTTCCGGCTGATACAATCTGTGTCAAAGGTATCAAGAAGACATCCGGCTTCTCTTCCAACCGCGGCAATGACAACATCATTACTGACGGATCCGTAATCGCGGTCGCTGACGGTCAGTGCATGATCATCGTCGAAAACGGACAGGTCGTTGACATCTGTGCGGAACCCGGCGAATACAAATATGACTCCAAGACAGAACCTTCTGTCTTTACAGGCAGCCTCGGCGACGCCGTCAAGAACGTATTCAACCAGATCGGCAAGAGATTCCAGTTCGGCGGCCAGCCGGCGGAAGATCAGAGAATCTACTACTTCAACACAAAGGAACTGACCGGCCTGAAGTATGGAACAGCATCACCGGTTCCGTTCAGAGTCATTGACACCCGTGCCAATATCGATATTGACATCTCCGTCAAGTGCTTCGGCGAATACAGCATCAAGGTCGCTGACCCGATTCTCTTCTACACAAATGTCTGCGGCAATGTCTCCACCGCTTACAAAGTCGCTGACCTGGAAGGCCAGATGAGAAGCGAGCTGCTGACAGCCCTGCAGCCTGCATTCGCGAAGATCTCCGCTGCCGGCGTCAGATACAGCGAAATCCCTGCCCGTACATATGAACTGACAGAAGCTCTCAACGAAGTCCTCTCCAAGAAGTGGAGAGAGCTCAGAGGCATCGAGATCGTTTCCATGGGCATGAACTCCATCAAGGCAAACGAGGCCGATGAGGAAAGAATCAAGCAGCTCCAGACAGCAGCTACATACACAAGCACAATCCACGCCGCAGCCGGCACAACCGCTGCCGCGATCGACGCGATGAGAGACGCAGCCAAGAATGAAGGCGGCGCAGCCATCGGCTTTATGAACCTGAACGCAGCCCAGCAGGCTTCCGGCATCAATGCCACAGCTCTGTATCAGCAGGCCGCTGCGGAACAGGCAGCCGCTGCTCCGGCAGCAGCTCCCGCTGACGCGTGGGTATGCCCGAAGTGCGGAAAGACAAGCACAGGCAACTTCTGTGCCAACTGCGGTACAGCCAGACCTGTCGCTGCCAAGTGGATCTGCCCGAAGTGCGGAAGAGAAAATGACGGCAACTTCTGCGCCAACTGCGGAACAGCAAAGCCCGAATAAAATCTGACTGAATGAAACCTTCAGAGGGATCCGGAAGTGATTCCGGGTCCCTCTGCTGTCTTTTAACGATTAGGAGGAAAATCCATGCCTGATCAGGTAACAAATTACAAATGTCCTTCCTGCGGCGGCCCTCTCCATTTTGACCCGGACAGCCAGAAGCTGCTGTGTGATTTCTGCGGTTCCACATTCACAACCGAGGAAATCAGCAAAATCTACGCCGACGCCAACGCGGCGGCAGCAGCGGCAGGCACTGATCTCAGTGAATCGAATGACACTGTCCAGTGGAGTGAAGAGGAAGCTGCCCATATGCGCGCATACAGCTGCCCGTCCTGCGGCGCCCAGCTGATCTGCGATGAAAACACAGCGGCCACCAGCTGCCCTTACTGCGGCAACCCGACCGTTGTGCCGGCCCAGTTTGACGGCGCCCTGCGGCCGGACTACATTATTCCTTTCCGTCTGAAAAAGGAAGAAGCAGTCCGTAAGCTTTCCGAATTCTATAAAGGAAAGCCATTATTGCCGACAGCGTTCAAAAACAACAACCACATTGAGGAAATCAAGGGCGTCTATGTGCCCTTCTGGCTCTATGACGGCGCCGCCGCCACCGACCTTGCCTATCACGCGACCCGGGTTCATTCCCACAGCAGCGGCGATTATCTTGTCACTGTCACGGAACACTACCAGGTCGAGCGCCAGGGAACGGTGCGCTTCAGGATGGTGCCGGCTGACGCCTCCAGCAAAATGCCGGATGAAATGATGGACGCCATCGAGCCGTTCCGTTATGACGATCTCATTCCGTTTGACATGAGCTACCTGCCCGGCTATCTGGCTGACAAATATGACGTCAGCGCTGAAGAAGACGCTGACAGGGCGGATGTGCGGATGAAGAACAGCGCCATCGAGGCGGTCAGCGGAACTGTCGGCGGATATGCGTCCTGTGTTCCTGAAAAGGAACATGTCCATATCATTCCCGACCGTGTCCACTACGCCTTCTTACCGGTATGGATGCTGTCGACAAGATGGAACAACCAGATCTATCTGTTTGCCATGAACGGCCAGACCGGAAAATTCATCGGTGACCTGCCGGTGGACATGGGAAAATTCTGGCTCTACTTCATTGTCATTACCGCAGTTCTGATGGCAGCCCTGGCTCTGGTGCTGTTCGTACTGATATGAGGAGGTGCCGCAGATGATCAAAAGAATTCTGAAACTGATGGCGGCTGTACTGGTCTTTGTGCTCTGCATGAAGATTAATGTCAGCGCCGCCAACACAGAATATGTCCGTGATGAATACGGCGTCCTGAGCGCTTCCGAAGTCCAGGAACTAAATGAACTTGCAGCCCGGGTATCCGACGCCCATAACGCCGGCGTCTATGTCCGGGTCATGAACAACATGGGCAGCTACTTCACGATTGAGGATTACTCGGAAGCCGTCTGGAAAGAAGAAGAGATGGGCTTCGGGGATACCGATGACGGCATCATGTTATTGCTGGACATGGACACGAGAAGCTTCGATATCTTTGTCCGCCACGGCGGCCTGGCTGAACAGGCCTTCGGCACATATGCCCGCGAACAGATGGCCGATGTCGTCGTCAATGACTATCTCAGATATGACGAATACGCGGAAGCCTTCTCGAATTTCATCGCCATCGCCGATGCGGATTACGCCTACGCGGAAGCCGGAACCCCGATTTCCGAGGATTTCGATCCCGCACGTGACGAACGTGAACAGAGGGAAAGAGAAGCCCGCGAGGCAGCTGAAAGAACAGCGAAAACAGGCGCGACTGTCGGCATCCCGCCGATCGCAGCCCTGCTGGCCTGCCTTGGCATGAAGTCCCGCAACAAGACAACGGAAATCAAAAAAGAAGCAGACAACTACATTCCTGAAGGCGGTATGCGGCTGACCAACAGATCAGACCGTTTCCTCTACAGGACGGAATCCAGAACAAGAATCCAGAAGGATGATGACAGCCGCAGCTCAGGCGGAAGCAGTTTCTCTTCCTCCTCATCCAGCTTCGGCTCCCATACAAGCGGTCACTTCTGATGAAAACAGGCTCAGCCATCAAGCTGAGCCTTTACTTTATCCGTTTTGCGACCGCGATCCCGTCGCCCGTATCACTGTAATAGACAGTTTCAAATCTTTCATCCTTCAGCAGATGTTCACGGAATTTCAGGATCTTGTGCACCATCTGCACGGTGCTCCGGTTATGGGAAAGTGTATTGTCATCCACAATTCCGTGGAAGGCAAGATTGTCAAAGACAAAGACAGTTCCCACCCGTGAGTTCTTCATGAAGTGTTCCAGATAGCGGCGGTACTGTGATTTTGCGGCATCGATGAAAATCAGATCATAGATCCGCGCGGTTTCAAAAACTGCCCCGTCACAGAGATAGCAGTGTACCCTGCTTTCCAGTCCCGCGTCTTTGACATTGGCGCATGCCTGTTCATACATTGCCGGATCAACCTCCACGGTGTCGACCGTCATATCCCAGCGGACAGACGCCATGCGGATGGCTGAGTAGCCGACGGCAGTGCCGATTTCCAGGATATCCCTTATATTCTCATTTGTTTTCAGATAGTCCAGAAGAAAACACATTCCTTCATCCTTGATGACAGGGATGTTTTTTTCTCTGGCTTCATCGTGAATTTCCTGAAGTGTCTTTTGCATAATAATCAGCCTTCTTAACATGAATATAACAGCCGTCTTCCAGAAACGTAAAAAATATAAAAATTTAACAAAAATCTCTGTTTCTAATTCTTTTATAATTTGCTGTTTTTATTAAACTTTTTTATATACAGCAGTTTCCGTAAAAACATGATTCATGATTAACGGATTACCTTATTAGTGGAGATATTCCTGTAAATCATGATCAAGCGCACGAAGTCAAAAGAGCTGCTGGCACAGTCGATTGAACAGCTGGCAGCGTCAAAATCGGTCAATAAAATACGGATCAAGGATATTACCGAAAACTGCGGACTCACCAGCCCGATGTTTTACTATTATTACAAGGACGCTGATGACATTATCAATTATATCTTCCGCACCGATTTTGAAAAGAAGATTGAAAACGGCCCGGACAGGCTGGATTATGAATGGCTCCTGCACCGGCTGGCTGACCTGTTAAGGGAAAAGTATGGTTTCTACCAGAATGTTCTCCAGAATACACATGGTGTCAACTCTCTGTACAACACATCCGCGACTGTCATTCTTGAATATATCCGCGGAAAGATGCGTCCTGATTTTGAAAATGGCGAAATCCCGCCGAATCTGGACATGATGCTGGAATTCCATATCTACGGCGTCCGCACCAAGGCGTGTGATCTGATGACGGCCGGTTATCAGGAAGATCTGGACGACCTTCTGGATATCTTCGTGGCTGCCCTGCCGGCCGATCTGAAACCCTATCTTCTCAAAGGATGAGCATACTCCGGTATGCTTTTTCTTTCGGGCAAAAAGAAAACGGGCCGTGCCCGTTTCCTTCAATTACTCATTGGGTGTGTATGTGATCCAGGTGCCTTCGGAAGGAATCCATCCGTTGTCAGAGATTCTGTACCATGTATATCCGTCAGCCTGTGCTGTCTCATAGACTTCATAGGTCTTCTCTGCTTCCGCCAGCTCGATATAATCGAAGCTGATGCCGGCGCCGGAGCGGACTGTCAGGTCGCTGACATTGACCAGGGCCTTGCCGATGTATGCCGGTGTTTCCGGAGTCGGTACCGGTGTCGGAGTCGGAGTAGGTGTGGGAGTCGGAGTCGCTGTGGGCTCAGGCTCTTCTGTGACTTCCGGTGTCGCTGTCTCTGCCGGCTGGGAACCGCGGCGGTTGAACAGATCCATGATATCATCTACTGTATAACCCTTGATGCCGAAGAGATAGAACGCGCCGCCGGCCAGAGCCGCGATCAGCAGGAGCGGCAGGAACCACTTCAGGAATCCGCCCTTCTTGCGTCTGGGTTCGT
>JAUNJW010000340.1 GCA_030533035.1 Erysipelotrichaceae bacterium | reverse complement strand
TTTGTGATCAGGACATATGCCATCTGCAGTCCGCTTGATGCATGCGGTACTGTGAAGATCAGGACGATGATAGCAACTGTCGGGGCAGCCATCCACAGGAACCAGGGACGGCACTTACCTTTCGGCGAATTCACTTTATCCATGATCTTTCCCATGATGAGGTCTGAGAAAGCATCAGCAATCTTTGCGATCAGCAGCATTGTTGCCACGGCACCTGCCGCAAGACCGACTTTCTCTGTGTAGAAATACGTGAGCTGTCCTACCAGACAGGACATAACGTTCAGCGGAAGCTGGCCGATACCATCTCCCAGATAGTCCTTCAGACGCATGGTCTTCTGAATACCCATGCTGTCAAGACCGAGTTCTTTTTTTGCCATAATTTCCTCCATTTATGAATCTGTAAGGGCTTTCTTCCCTTTCACATCATCAATATACTTGTGATATACCGTTCGGTATATAAAATTATTGATTCTTATGTCAAATTTACGATATTCTGATGTTGAGGAGAAAATATGCTGAAAACAATATCATTACTGGAAACCATGCACAGTATTACAGGTATTCCTCTGTCTCTGATCGACGCGGAAGGCGGCCTTCTGCAGTCCTTCCCGCCTGCCGAAAGTGGCCTGCTGAAAGAGAATGCCGCCGATGCCGTATTGCATGATTTCAAAGTATATGGACGTGATCGATCCCATCCGCTGATCAGTTTTTTTGATCCCGGACTGCTTCTCGGCATGATAGAACTGGACGGCGGTTATTATGTGCTGATCGGCATTGTCAGCCCGTATGTACATACCCGTTCGGAGTTGCTGGAAAAAATCGGCGAGGCGATTCAGCCTGTCTTTCTGCAGCAGTTCTGTGACCAGCTTCTGCAGCAGCCGCTGGTTTCTCTTGAAAAATTGAAAGATCTGATCTGTATCCTGAGCAGACTGTTCGAAAATGTGATCAGTCCCGACAGTATTATGTTCGTCGATACCGTAACCGGCCGGAAACTGGGTATGACAATGCTGGACCGGCAGATCTTTGAACAGCGTGAAACCGCTGATTATCACGTTCCGCAGGATTTTGAAACAGCGATCTGCGACGCTGTTGAATCAGGAAACCGGGCATTGCTGGAACGCGCCCTGTTTTCTCCTTTTCAGGGCCAGATCGGCCGTATGTCTTCAAATGATCTGCGACAGCAGAAATATGCCTTTATCTGCATGGCGGTACTGAGCTCACGGGCAGCGATCCGCGGCGGTCTTGAACCGGAAACTGCCTTCAGTCTGAGTGATCTTTATTGCCAGCGTGCTGATCTGCTCACGGAAATTCCGCTGCTGCAGAACCTGACTTTTACAATGCTGATGGATTTCTGCGGAAAAGTACGGGAAGTCCGCAGAAAGCCGGCTTCATCCAAAATCATTGAAGCCTGCCTCAGGTATATCTCTGTCCATCTCCATGAGCCCATCAGTCTGGATATCCTTTCCGATTACTGCGGTCTGTGCGGACGAAGTCTGTCCATACGTTTCAAAGCAGAAATGGGTATGGGCATTACCGAATATATCCACCGCGAAAAACTGCAGGAAGCCAGATATCTGCTTCGCCATACTGACAGTACGCTGAGTCAGATCACCAATTACCTTAATTACCCTTCGCAAAGCTATTTCACCCAGATTTTCAAAAAATACGAAGGGCTTACCCCTCAAAAGTATCGAGAGAATGGAAAAGACTAAATGAGGCTGCACTGCATACACACTGCAATCCAGAAGCAAATCGAACATTGCCAAAAAACAATGCAGTCATGTTATAATCTAACGTGCCAAAACCAGATAGATCTTACGCGGTGTCAGAGCGTGACATCTCATAAGATCACCAGTTATCGGCATTCATGATTCAACAGATTATTTCAGGCACTGATCTTACGCATTCTGGAGTTTTAGGATCTGGTGCCTTGTGCGTGCAGGTTCAAGTCCTGTTATCCCCACTAAATTAGCCACTTTTCGGAGTTCCTGAAGTATAAAGCATATCTTCAGAAGCTCCTTTTTTCTATGCAACAGATCCTAACAAAAAATATAAATTAGATCAAAATCTATCGCGCTTATTTCACATAGAATGGAGGATAAAATGAAGAAGCGAAATGGCAAAATTGA
>JAUNJW010000339.1 GCA_030533035.1 Erysipelotrichaceae bacterium | reverse complement strand
GACAACGGTATCGGCAAGGAGCCGCATCGATAATTTCTTCATGATTTCCTCCGGATATGGATCTGGTTTCTTTTTTTCATTATAAAATATTCCGTCCTGAATCTTAATCATTTCCTGTTGGGACAGAATACCGGCAAAGCTATAATGAAAACGTAAAAAGGAGTCTTTTCTATGAATAAAATTCTGAAATCCTTCCTGGCTGCGGCCATGCTGGCAACGGTCAGCGGCTGTCAGGATAAAGCGCCGGAAGAGGACGCTTCCGTTCCTGAAGAAACTGCTGAAACAGAAGAAACCGGCGTTGCCGATATGGCGATCCAGCACGAAAAGGAATTCGGCGGCGTCTATATTGAAATCGGCATTGATGATTTCAACAGGCTCGGCTTCACCTACGGCGACAGTGTTGACGTCAGATTCTCCAACGGCTATGTGCTCGAGGACATTCCATACTACAACGGCTATTATGTCGACGCCGGCCAGCCGCTGCTGATTGCCTATCCGGGCTATGAATATATCAAGGCCGCCGTCAACTATGGCGATGACCTGTGGGAGACAGCCAACCTGAAACAGCAGCTGGGGGCGAAGACAGAGGAAAAAATACAGGGACTCTGGCTCAGCGCGAAGCTGGAAGAACATGACACCGCCAGTATCACCTTAAGGGAAAAGGGCAAGTACCTGGATATCCAGGAAGCCCGCGACATCCATTATTACGATGAGCGGGAACGATATGACAGCGACGTCATCTTCGCCAACTTCAGAGCCATGAATCTGACCGGCATGAAGGAAAATGTATTCTACCGTTCCGCTTCTCCCTGCGACAACCAGCATAACCGCGCTCCCTATGTCGACGCTCTGATTCAGGAAGCAGGCGTGAAGGCAATTCTGAATCTTTCCGACACTGAGGCGAAGATTGACACATACATTGCCAGGGACGGCTTCAGTTCTCCTTATTTTGAGTCGCTGTATGAAAACGGCACCGTTTACCCGATCGGCTTAAGCATGAATTATCTGTCCGATGAATTCGGCCAGAAGATCGCTTCCGGCTTTGAGAAGCTGACACAAACGGAAGGCCCGTATCTGATCCACTGCACCGAAGGCAAGGACAGAACCGGCTTTGTATGCATGCTGGTGGAAATGCTGGCAGGGGCGCCGTATGAAGAAATCGCCGACGACTACATGATCACCTATGACAATTACTACAAGATCAACAGGGAAAATGAACCTGAGAAATATAAAACCATCCTCGAGAAGAACCTGATGGCGATGATGAGCTTTGTCTGCGGCACAGAGCCGGAGAACCTGCCTTCAGCTGACCTGAAGGGAGCCGCGGAACAGTATCTGACTGACCATGGCATGCCGCTCGAAGTTCTCTACAATTTCCTCCTGTTAATCAGGAAAGACTGATCTTTACAGGGCTCCTGCCTGACGGCGGGGGCTCTTTTTTACAGTCAATGCGCCCGGTTCTGAAGACGGCCCGCCAGATTGTTATGCGCCTGGGTTAGAATTAACTAACAATTGGGAAAATCTGAGATATGATAGGGGAGGAGGTACAATGCCATGAAAAAACAGATATTCAGGATTCAGACATCCGGCTTCAACGGAGTCTGGTATCCCTGTAAAGAGAATACAGACGCCGGCATGATTGTCATGCTGGGAGACAGCAGCGAGGACACGATGGCAAAGGCAGGGGCGAAATGGCTCCATTCCATGGGATTCCATGTGATGGCGATGTCCCCGGACAAAAAGGATTACGGCCATCACAGCTATCCGCTCGAACGCTTCGGCCTGGCCATTGCGTTCATGAAAGCCCACGGCTGTGAAAAGATCGGCATCGCCGGCGCCTCGACGACCGGCATGCTGGCGCTGACAGCGGCTTCATACTATCCGGACATTACCCTGACAATTGCGGTTTCCCCGTCTGATTTCATCATGGAAGGCTTTTACCGGGACGGAAAGGACGGCATGGAGGAAAGACCCGGCGACTTTGAGTCTTCCGTCACCTGGCAGGGGAAGCAGCTGCCGTTCCTGCCTTACGCCTGGCGCCATCCCCGCTACTGGCAGGAAATCAAACGTTACAGCAAAGAAACTTCCAATATGATTGCCAGCCGGGAAATGTTCGATGAGTCCGAACGCCTGCAT
>JAUNJW010000115.1 GCA_030533035.1 Erysipelotrichaceae bacterium | reverse complement strand
TCAGAGCCGCTGTCGCGGAAGGCCAGAAGCAGTCCTTCTCCGCAGTCTTTGACGCCCAGTTCACAACCCTGATCGCCGCCCTGATCATGTATATCTGGGGCAATGGCGCCGTCAAGGGCTTTGCGACAATGCTGATCATCACTGTTGTCATGACCCTGCTTCTCAACGTGGCTTTCTCCAGATGGCTGCTCAACCTGCTGGTCGGCTCCGGTATTGCCGACGGCAGACCCGGCCTGTTCAACGTCAAGCCGAGCCAGGTTCCCGATGTCTCAAAGGGACAGTCACAGTTCTACACAGGCACGCACCAGTTCGACTACTGCGGCAATGCCAAGTGGAATATCCGTGCTTCGATCCTGGTCGCTGTCATCGCGCTGGTCATGGGATTTGTCAATCTCTCCGGCGGCAAAGGATTCTTCAACCTCGGCATCGACTTCTCAAGCGGTACCCGCCTGACAGTTTCCTCCGAGGATACAGTTACCGTTGAAGACGTAACCGCCATCATCGCGGACAACGGCTATACAGGATTTACCGTCCAGGCATCCGGTGAAAACACCGTCTATGCCACAACCAAGGAAGCTCTTGCCAAGGAAGACCTGACAAAGCTCAAGAACGCCCTGGAAGAAAAGTACGGCGAAGAGCCGGGCGACAACGTCGTCACACCGGTCGTCGGCCGTGAACTCGTCAGAAACGCGATTATCCTGACAATCGTTGCCTGGATCGCCATGATGGCCTATGTCACATTCCGTTATGAATGGGACTACGCCCTCGGCTGCATCGTCGCCCTGATCCATGACGTCGGCATCGTTCTGGCTGTATTCGCCATCGCGAGAATGGAGGTCAACACTGAAGTTATCTCCGTCCTGCTGACGATCATAGGCTATTCCATCAACAACTCGATCGTTGTCTTCGACAGAGTCCGTGAGCTGATGGCTGAAAGAAGCGGAAGACTCACAGAACAGGGCTACAAGGATATCGTCAACAAGGCACTCGACGCCACCATCAGAATGTCCCTCAACAGCTCCGTTACAACAATGCTGCCGGTCGTCATGCTGCTGGCTATGGGTTCCAAGGCAATCTTCACATTCATCTTCGCGATGTTCATCGGTCTGATCGCCGGTACATTATCCTCCATCTTCATCGCTCCGACAGTCTGGAGATGGGCACGCACAAAGCTGCGCAAGGATGACGGCACAAAGAAGGCGAAGAAGAAGGAAAAGAAAGAAGCCCTCGACGAATATACATTCAAGGGAATCAACGCTTAATCTTTTATGACAGACGGCTTTTGCCGTCTGTCTTTGTTAAGGAAAGGACTGACATATGGAAATCAAAGCTGTACTGTTTGACTGCGACGGACTTATGTTCGACACCGAAATCATCGCCCAGCAGATCTGGCGTGACGGCGCCAGGGAATACGGTGTGGATCTGCCGGCGGATTTTTTCGAGCATATCACTGGCGCCGGCGGAAAAGACCTGCTGGACTATATCGGAACTGTCCCCGGCGCGGATACTCTTCTCAAAGTAAACAGGAAGAAGCGGTTTGACCTGGATTTCTGGAAATCCATCAACACTGACTGCCTCAACCGGCCCGGCCTGGTTGAGCTGTTCAACTGGCTCAATGAGAACGGCTACAAAATCGGCATCTGCTCCTCCAGTGCCTATGACTATGTCACAGCGCTGGTGAACACTGTTTCTGTTCCTCTGCATTATGACGTGATCGTCTGCGGCGACATGGTCACCCATGCCAAACCGGATCCCGAGATTTTCTTAAGGGGCGCCTCTGAGCTTGGCGTTGACCCTGAAAACTGCATGGTGCTCGAAGATTCCAAGCAGGGAATCCTTGCCGCGAAGAACGCCGGCATGCACAGGTGCTTTATCCCGGATACCATCGTTCCGGATGAAATCATGCGCGGGGCAATTGAATTTGAAGCGCCGTCGCTGAATGCCGTTATCACACTTCTGAAAGAATTACAGGTAAATCAATGAAATGGAATATCATCGAAACTGATCCTTCCGGGATCGCTGAGAAATACCATACCGGAAAACTGATGGCGAAGCTGCTCGCGGTTTCTGACCTGGATGAAGAAAACATCCGCAGCCTTCTTGCCGGTGACAGGCAGCTGCATACCTCCGGAGCCCGCTGCGTGCGGGAATGCTGCCAGAGGATCCTGCTTGCCATGCACAGAAGGGAAAAGGTCTTTACCGGGGGCGACTATGACGCCGACGGCGTCTGCGCCACCGCGATCATGAAGCGCACCCTGGACAAGCTCGGCATTACCAACGGCTATTACATCCCGGACCGTTTCCGGGAAGGCTACGGCCTGAGCGCGGCAACGGTCAGGCTGGCAAAAGAAAAGGGCTACTCCCTGATCATTACCGTCGACAACGGCGTCAGGGCGCATGAAGCGCTGAAGACCGCAAGAGAGCTCGGCATTGATGTCATTGTCACCGACCACCACCGGATCGAAGAAGAAATCGAAGCGGATTTTGTCGTCCATCCGGATTACATGGAAGATGAATATCAGTATCTCTGCGGGGCCGGCGTTGCCCTCGAGATCAGCCGGTATCTGACCGGCGCGGATGATGAGCTGACAGCGCTGGCGGCGGTGGCTTCCATCGGCGACGTCATGCCGCTGTGGAAGGAAACCAGGAGAATTGTCCTGGCCGGAATGGATATCCTGAAAAGAAGGGTGCCGCGGCCGCTGGATGCGATGCTGCGGCCGGGCAGCCAGGTCAACTGGACATCGATCGCCTTTCAGATTGTGCCGAAGCTTAACAGCGTCGGCCGGATGAATGACATCTCCAACGTCAATACGCTGGTGCCGTTCCTTCTGAGCCATGACGAGCAGGTCATCAGCCGCTATGCCGCCCAGCTGGAACTGGTCAATGACAGGCGCAAAGAGCTTTCCGACATCCAGACAAAGACGGCGGAGGAAAAGATTGATGACAGCCGCATCCTGCTGGTCTATGACGAGAGTTTCCATGAAGGCATCTGCGGCCTGGTTGCCGGCCGGCTGGCGAATGCCCATCAGAAACCGGCCCTGGTGTTTGCCCGCGCCAATGACCTGGTCAAGGGAAGCGGACGCAGTATACCCGGCTTTGACATGTTCAGTTTCTTCTCTGACTTTGATGAGCTGGCTGCCTTCGGCGGCCACGAGCAGGCGGTCGGCCTCAGCGTAAAGGCGGAGGACTTTGATTCCTTCTGCGCCCATGTCACTCAAAAGTTCAGCACATATGACCTGGCGGATGAAGAACCGCAGGAAACCGCCGCGGCAATCCGGGCGGACGAGATCACCATGGATGAAATCATGAGCCTCTCTGACGCCGAGCCGATGCCGAAGGAACTGGTGCCGTATTTTGCGGTGACCGATGTGCAGGTGCTCTCCGTCAGGGAAACCCAGAAGGTCATCCGCTACAATGTGGCCTGCGCGTCCGGCCCGCTCGAAGCGGTTCTTTACAGGCGCAAGGGGATCGTGCCGCCGGAGGATCCGTCGTGCATGATCGGAAAACTGAGCCTGAACAGATGGCGCTCAAATGTGACGATGACCCTCGAAATTGAAGACCTATTCTGAGATGTCTGGGGTATAATGAAAGAGTATTTTAATAAAAGAGGAGATCATTTATGTCAGTAAATCTTGAAGACTATATCGCTTCTATTCCCGGTTTTCCCATTGAAGGTATTCTTTTCCGTGACGTCACCCCGATTCTTCAGAACTATGAAGCATTTGAACAGGCAGTTGACATGATCGCTGACTACGGCAGAAAAGTCGGCGCTGATATCGTTGTCGGTCCGGAAAGCAGAGGCTTCTGGTTCGGCTGCCCGGCTGCGCTCAAGATGGGCGTCGGTTTTGCGCCGGTCAGAAAACCCGGCAAACTGCCGCGGGAAACCGTCAGCTGCAAATATGACCTGGAATACGGCTCCAACGAAGTCCATATGCACAAGGACGCCATCAAACCGGGTCAGAGAGTCCTGATCGTCGATGATCTTCTGGCAACCGGCGGCACCGCCAAGGCAACTGCAAACATGGTCGAGGAACTCGGCGGAACAGTAGCAGGCATCGCGTTTGTTGTCGAGCTTTACGGCAACGGCATGGAAGGCCGCAAGGTTCTCGAAGGATACGATGTCTTCAACATCCTGAAGATGAGCGATCAGTAATACTGCACCGAAAGTCTGCGCATGCGGACTTTTTTTCATCTGCTGTCAACTTATTTGTGAAAAAGCTGTCGTTTTGTATTAATATAGGAACATTAAAAGGGAAGGAGAAACGCCATGGTGGGCAATGATGGGATCAACCCGAGTGTGGATGATGTGATCAACGAAGCGCGCAGGTATATCCACGACCCGATCTCACTCACGCTGATTGAGAGGGCCGCCAACTACGCGTCTGTTCATCATGCCGGCCAGTTCAGGCGGTCCGGGGAACCGTATATGGTTCACCTGGTCAATGTTGCCTATATCCTCTGCACCCTCAGGGCCGGCCCCCAGACGATCGCGGCCGGGTTCCTGCACGATTCCATTGAGGACTGCGGCATCAGCCATGACGAGCTGGCTTCCGAATTTGATCCGGAAATCGCCGATCTGGTTGAGGCGGTCACCAAGATCGGAACCCTCCAGTACAAGGGCAAGGATGATCCTGAATACCAGGCGGCCAACCACCGCAAGATTTTCATTGCGATGGCCCGCGACGTGCGTGTCATCATCATCAAGCTTGTCGACCGTCTGCATAACATGAGAACCCTCCAGTACCAGCCGGAGGCCTCGCAGAAAAGAATCGCGGCGGAAACACTCGACGTCTACGCGCCGATCGCCCACCGCCTCGGTATCAGTTCCATCAAGAACGAGCTTGAGGACCTGTCATTCTATTATCTGAACAGGGATGAATATTACCATATTGCCAAGCTGGTCGAAACCAAAAAGGCGGAGCGTGACGCGGCCGTCACCAGAATGATTGCCGAGATCTCGCAGATGCTCGAGGAGCACCAGATCCAGTACCGTATCTTCGGCCGTTCCAAGCACCTGTATTCGATCTACAGGAAGATGACCACCAAGCATAAGCGCTTTGATGAAATCCTCGATCTTCTTGCCATCCGCATTGTCACAAGAACCGAGCTCAACTGCTATGAGACACTCGGCTACATCCATGCCAGATACCGGCCGATCCCGGGCCGTCTCAAGGATTATATCGCTGTCCCCAAACCCAACATGTACCAGTCGCTGCATACCACGATCATCGGTGAAAACGGCAAGATTTTCGAAGTGCAGATCCGCACCGAGGAAATGGACGAGATCGCCGAACGCGGTGTCGCCGCCCACTGGCGCTACAAGGAAGGCGTCAAATATGACGCCCGGGCAGAACAGAAGGAGATCGAATCCAAGCTCTCCTGGTTCAAGAACCTGACAACCTATTCCGAAGGGGAAAACGAAAACACAAGCGCTTCCGAATACATGGAAGCTCTCCAGCATGACGTCTTCTCGGCTTCCGTCTATGTCATGACGCCCAAGGGAAGGGTCATCGACCTGCCCAACGGGGCAACCCCGATCGACTTTGCCTACAGAATCCATACTGATGTCGGCCATACCGCCGTCGGCGCGATTGTCAATGACGCCATGGTGCCGCTGAACACGGAACTCCATACCGGCGACGTCGTCCAGATCAAGACGATGAAGGGCACCGGCCCCTCCGAGGACTGGCTCAAATTCGTCAAGACCAACCAGGCCAGGAACAAGATCAGAAACTACCTGACCAAAAAGGAAACCGAACAGCACGAATCAAGAGTCCCCGAAGGCGAAAAGATGCTGGCGGATGAACTCAAAAAACGCGGCTTCAATCCGAAGGAATACATGGAGAGAAAGAAGCTCGAGAACATCTACCGTGAATTCCGTGTCAGCAACCACACCGACCTGATGTACGGCATCGCCGTCAAGAGCATTAACGTCACCAGCGTCTGTGAAAGACTGACCAACCAGAAGGCGCACATTTCCGAAGAAGCCGCGCTTTCCAGGGTTCTTGGCAAAGAGGCCCAGCACCGGGTTTCCAAAACCGGTCTTGTCATTCCCGGCATCGAATCGATGAAGATGTCGATGGCGCACTGCTGCCTGCCGGTTTACGGCGAGCCGATCAAGGGCTATATCACCAAGACGGAAGGCGTCAAGGTCCACCGGGCCGACTGTCCCAACATCGCCGACGCCAAAGCCAGGCTGATTGACGTGCAGTGGGACGAAGGGGATGAGGAACGCTATTACGACGCCGACATCACCGTCATCGCCCGCGACCGCAGCTTCCTGCTCACCGATACCGTCACTGTCGTCAGCCAGTGCAAGGCAACGCTTGACTCCATCAACGCCGCCGTCAACCATGACACGCTGCTGTCGACACTGAAGATGGTGATCCGGGTCCACAATATCGAACATCTCAACAATGTCATTTCCAATCTGCGCAAGGTGGAATCCGTGATCTCCGTTGAGCGCAGCTTCCACTGACATGATCCATAACGCGGGAAACATTCCCGCGTTTTCTTTCCGGGGCAGTACTGTATTCCTGAAGGAGAATCCGTGGTACTCTTTGGGCAGGAGAATCGGTTATGAAGAAAATGTATTCCGACATGAACAATTCCGATGTGCAGAGACTCATGGGACTGATTGAAGCAAGGGACCTGGAAACAGT
>JAUNJW010000114.1:4571-6669 GCA_030533035.1 Erysipelotrichaceae bacterium | reverse complement strand
TTCTCCAGAAAGAAGAAGGATTCCTTCTACTACATGCAGAAGGTTTACAAGTCCAACGGCGAGGATCTCGATTAAAACACAAAAGGCACCGCGGTGCCTTTTGTTTCATCTGATCATTTTCACATGCGGGATTCCGTCTTCATCGAAGGGTTCAGAGACCACTCTGAATCCTTCTTTTTCATAGAAGCCGGCGGCGTAGGTCTGCGCCTCCAGATACATGGTTTCCGGCTTCATCGTCTCTTCAGCGTACCTGACAGCTTCGTGCAGAAGCTTCCGGCCCAGGCCTTCTTTTCTTTTGACAGTTAAAACCCGGCCAATCTGCACGATTCCCTCATTCCTGTAAAACAGTCTGAGATACGCCGCGATTTTCCCGTCCTCTTCATAAAACATGTGGACGCTGCGGGGATCGATGCCGTCGATGTCCTGATAGGCACATTTCTGTTCCACCACAAAGACTTCGCAGCGGACCCGCAGGATTTCATACAGCTCATTGGCTGTGAGTTCATCAAAGCGTCTGATTTTAAGTTCCATACAGACAGAATGATAACATGCCCGCGTCCGGGCGGGCATGCATAATCATCATTTACAGGGAAGCGATGAAGCGGTCAAAGGCTTTTCTGCCCTCTTCATCCTTTTTGTAGACGCCGGCGTCCTCAAGCACGGCCGCAAAGACAAGGCCGGTTTCCTTCTCAATGATTTCACTGACATTGTCTTTATTGAGATCCGGATATCTTTGCAGAATATCCTTAGCCCAGGCTTCGTGGCTGGCGGTGGCAGGATCCGCGGAAAGATCCCTGCCGCTGACCAGGGCTTCGCCGACAGCGGCGAGCTCGCCTTTGAGTCTTGCCGGCAGAACTGCCAGGCCCATGACCTCAATCAGGCCGATATTCTCTTTCTTGATATGGTGTTTGTCGGCATGGGGATGATAGACACCGAGCGGATTTTCAGCGGTGGTGATGTTGTTTCTCAGAACCAGGTCAAGCTCATAGTCACTGCCTCTTCTTCTGGCGATCGGGGTAATGGTGTTATGGGCTTCGCCGTCTGTTTCATGGAAGATGAATGCTGCTTCATCGTCATAGCCCCGCCACTTGTTCAGAATCATCTCAGCGGCTTCCCCGATCCGGTTTCTGTCGGCGCCTCTTAAGCGGATGACGGACATCGGCCATTTGACGATGCCTGCCTTGAGATCCTCATAGCCGGGAATCGTGACTTCTTTTTCAATCTCTGCCCTTGCCATCGGGAATTCATAATGGCCGCCCTGATAATGGTCATGGCTCAGTACGCTGCCGCCGACAATCGGCAGGTCGGCGTTGGAGCCGATGAAATAGTGCGGGAAGACTGTGACAAAATCGAGAAGATTGTCAAAAGCGCCGCGGTCGATGTGCATCGGTGTATGGATCCTGTTCAGAACGATGCAGTGCTCGTTGTAATAGACATACGGGCTGTACTGCAGATAATAGTCGGCGCCGTTCAGGGTGATCGGAATAATCCTGTGATTCTGTCTGGCCGGATGATTCAGATGGCCGGCATAGCCTTCGTTTTCAACGCAGAGCAGGCATTTGGGATAGCCGGATGACTTTGCCTTGCCGGCCGCGGCAATTGCCTTGGGATCTTTTTCCGGCTTGGAAAGATTGATTGTGATATCCAGTGTTCCGTACTCTGTATCCACTGTCCATTTTCTGTCCTTCGCGATCCGGTCGCGGCGGATGTAGTTTGTATCGCCCGAGAATTCATAATACCAGTCTGTGGCTTTCTGCGGCGATTCACTGTAAAGCTTTCTGAATTCGGCGATGACCTCAGAAGGTCGCGGTGTGATCAGGCCCATCAGTTTTGTGTCAAGCAGGTCATAGTAGGAAGCGGAATTTCCGTCTATGACTCCTTTTTCATATGCGTAATCACAAAGTTCATCCAGAATTTTCTGGACCGGATCAAGTTCCCCCTCAATTGTTTCAAGGCCTTCAAAGCCATCCGCACCGATGGCTTCCAGGATCAGGTTGGAGACATAAACCCGGTCATCCTCCTGAATCCATTTCTTCCGTACAGCGTACTCTGTCAGCTGGCTGACTGCATGATTGATCATTGTTTCCTCCGTCTGTAG
>JAUNJW010000114.1:0-4471 GCA_030533035.1 Erysipelotrichaceae bacterium | reverse complement strand
GCGTCTTTTTCAAAGAAATCATCATAATCCGCCAGTTCCTTTTCAATATCGTAAGGCACCTGCAGGAAGCGGAATTCCAGCTGTCCGTATTCATCGCTCTCAGTGCCTTCCATGATCATGTACTGGGCATTGACGGTATTCCTGACATCCCCGTCCTTTTCCGGATTGCGGATGAAATCCAGGGCGTTGCCGGCGCTGCCGCAGCTGATCAGGGTTCTTGAGAACAGCCTCTGCAGCGACTGGACATGAATATGGCCATAGATCACAACGTCAGCCCGCTCTTTTGAACATGTCAGCTTTCCCGGCAGGAACATGGAATACTTCTCATCCGTTGAGGCATACAGCGTATTGGTGGAGTAATTATTGAACGAGTCCGGCCCGGCATGGAACATACGGACAAGACGTCCGCTGAACATGAATTCATGACAGTCCTTCAGTGTGCGCAGCCAGGCAATGTCGTCGCCATCCATCGTCGCCTGATAGGAACGGATCAGATTCTTTTCCCTTTCACTCTCCACGTTATCCGGGTCCAGGGCAAAATACGCGTCGCAGTTGCCCCTGACAGTCATGGAGCATTTCTTTCTGACGAGCTGAACACATTCATGATTATGCTTACCCTTGGCAACCACATCGCCCAGGCAGATGATTTCATCACACTGTTTAGTTTCAATATCTGCCATCACCGCCTTGAGCGCTTCAAGATTCCCGTGGATATCAGATATCACCGCAATTCTTTTCATTCCTTATACTTTATCCCTTCCAGATCCAGAAGATATTTCTTTTTATCCAGACCGCCGCCATAGCCTGTCAGACTCCGGTCTTTGCCGATGACACGGTGGCATGGAATCACGATCACGATATGATTGCGGTTGTTTGCCATTCCCACCGCCCTTGCCGCCTTGATGTCTCCGGCTGCCGCCGCAATCTCCTGGTAGCTAGCGCTTTGGCCGTAAGGAATGCCGCACAGAGCACGCCAGACACGCTTCTGAAACTCCGTTCCGTGCAGGGACAGCGGCAGATCAAATTCTTTTCTTTCCAGGGTGAAATACTCCTGCAGCTGCTTAAGGGCAGTCTCAAGATAAAGACTGCCTTCCTCCGGTTCATGTTCCTCTTTTTCATCAGAAAACTCAATCAGGGTGATCCCTTCATCGTCTTCGGCGATCTTCAGCATGCCCACCGGTGAGAGATACGTGCACCAGCGCTTCTCAAAAGACCGCAGTTTCGGCAAATCAGTCTTTTTCATATCACACTTCCGTATATTCGAAGATGAACCGGTCATATGTGTGTTCACCGATTTTCAGATCATCTTTCAGTGTTTCCGTCAGTTTCATGCCGGCTTTTTTCATGGTTTTCACGGATGCGATATTTTCAGCCGCGCACCAGGCGGTGACACAGGTGATCCCGTCCTGGCTGATCAGATATTCAAGAACCGCCTTCAGCGCTTCTGCGGCAAAGCCCTGCCCCTGGTATGGAGCGAAGATGCTGTAGCCGGTTTCGATGATCCCCTTTGCCGGATCAAAATCATAGGCGCCGATTGTACCGGCCATTTCCCCATTGGATTCAATGGCCCAGCCGAAGAAAGACGGATCCTGGTAAGACGCAATAAAACGTCTGACCGTTTCTTCTGCCATGGCTGGCGTCGCATAAGGATTCCAGCCGGACCAGCGGTACATCTCTTCATTTCTGCCTGCCAGCTCATAAAGAATCCCGGCGTCGCTTTCTTTATGTCTTCGCAGGAGCAGTCTTTCTGTTCTGATTTCTTCTGTTCCCTTCATATAAAATTCTCCACTGCCATTATACCTGTTTTGCAAAAAAAGAACTCCATGGCGGAGTTCTTAAAATCTGTTTTAAGCAGCCTGCTTTTCGGCAAGCAGTTTTTTGATGCTGGAGATTCTGACACAGAGCGTGAAGATATCCATCGCCGCCTGCAGGTCTGCCAGTGACGGGAATGTCGGGGCAATACGGATATTGGAATCGTTGGGATCCTTTCCGTGCGGCCAAGTGGCGCCGGCCGGGGTCATGATGACGCCTGCCTTCTTGCAGCGGGAAACGATATCTTTCGCACAGCCGCTCAAAGAGTCAAACATGACAAAGTAGCCGCCCAGCGGATTTGTCCATGTGCCGACACCCAGTCCGCCGAGATCTCTTTCCAGTGTATTTGTAACAATCTCAAACTTGGGACGGATGATATCCGCATGCTTTCTCATATGCTCCACCATGCCGTGGATATTTCCGAAGAAACGGACATGTCTGAGCTGGTTGACCTTGTCATGGCCGATCGTCTGATGGCGCAGATGGGTCAGGAAGTCTTCCATGTTGTTCGGGCTGGTCGCCAGAGCCGCGATGCCGGAGCCCGGGAATGTGATCTTGGATGTGGAGGAGAATTTATAAACCAGGTCAGGGTTGCCGGCCCGCTTGCACTCCGCGAGGATTTCAATCAGGTAATCCTGTTTTTCATCATAGAGATGGTGGATGCCGTAGGCGTTGTCCCAGAAGATTCTGAAGTCAGGAGCTGCCGGTTCAAGACGGGCAAAACGTCTGACTGTGGCGTCGGAATAGGAAATGCCCTGCGGGTTGGAATACTTCGGAACGCACCAGATACCCTTGATGGACTCGTCTTCGGCAACGAGTTTCTCAACAATATCCATGTCCGGTCCGGTTTCAGTCATCGGCACCGGGATCATTGTGATTCCGAAATATTCTGTAATCGCGAAATGGCGGTCATAGCCGGGAACGGGACAGAGGAATTTGACCTCATCCAGCCTGCACCAGGGGGTGTTGCCCATAATGCCGTGTGTCCAGGCTCTGGAAATGGTGTCAAACATAACGTTCAGCGAGGAGTTGCCGTAGATGATGATATCCTTCGGGTTGTTCTCCATCATATCGCCGAGAAGCTCCCTGGCTTCCTTGATTCCGGTCAGCTGGCCGTAGTTGCGGCAGTCAGTGCCGTCCTCGCATGTCAGGTCGGACGCGGAGCTCAGCACATCCATCATTCCCATTGACAGGTCAAGCTGTTCCTGGCAGGGTTTGCCGCGGCTCATATCCAGGTGCATGCCCAGCGCCTGCACTTTCTTGTATTTGGCTTTGAGCGCTGCCAGTTCATCGTTCAGTTCTTCAACGCTCATTTCGACATAAGGTTTCATAAATACCCCTTTCCTGTAGACGACACACCCGCGGTGTGTCCTTATAGTCATATAGAATACACTGAAACAGCAGGTTATTTCAATACTTTACATTGCTAAAGTATTGGATTTTTTCAGTTATTTTCAGAAAGAAAATCCCGTTTTCACGGGATACTGAGGATCATTCAGTCATATATTTTGATCACGAATTTATCAACCTCGACAGGTTCGTCAAACCCCCAGTCCTCAATGCAGCCGGGATATTTCAGGACAAAGCCGGTTTTTTCAGCCGCTTTCTTTGAGGCGATGTTGTCTTTCATAACATGGCCGGTGATGATTTTCAGGCCGCATTCATCGAGCAGATAGTTCTTCAGCAGCGTCTCCGCCCGCGTTCCGTATCCGGTATGCCAGTATGGTTCATCCAGGCGGCAGCCTATGGAGACTTTCTTCCGGTCCGGCTCATAGGCGTAGACTTCGCCGATGCCCATCAGAAGATCCGGATTCTCTTTGGCATAAATGCCGAGCAGAAGGCTTTCTTCTGTATCAAAACACTCGGCATCCATCTTTTCAATGACTTCCCTCTTGTCTTCGTATTTCTGTTCATACAGGAACGTCGGCAGATACCGGTATACCGTTGGATTGGCGCACATCTGTTCGAGGGCCTTCACATCAGACAGCGTCATTCTGTGCATGATGATTTTTTCATCCTCAAGCACAGGGTATTCTTTAAAAAGCTCACTCATTGATTCTGATCCTGTCCTTTATATAGTGTGTCTCACAGTCAGTGTAGCTGACCAGGATGCTTTCCTGGTTGAAGAAAGTGCAGAGATCCCTGGCAATCTCCCTGACTGTTTCATCAGTTACGCCCATCATTGTCAGTACAAGTGTCTTCTCCTCGACATATGTGCCGTCCTCGTGGAAATATGAGCCTTCGTTCAGACTGACACTGACCGCGACATGATACTGCCGGCAGACATGCCTGAGAATTCTATAATATTTTTCTGTGCCGAATTTCTGCTCATGTGTATCAGCGTCATTAAGACCGATATAAAGCACAGCCTGTCTGATCTTTTCCATACAATCCACCTGCTTTCCTGCTGAAGCCAAGACAATTATACTGCAGCGGCTGAAATCTCCGTTTCTTTTTCAAGCAGCTTTTTATAGAAAGCATCGATCAGGAAGGCACCCAGCGGCGCTGTGATCAGAATCGAACAGACAGCGGCTGTCAGAACAGCCGGACCGCAGGCAAGCCCCATCGCCAGCGGCACCGGTCCGATTGCCGCCTGCACAGTCGCCTTTGGTGTATAGGCAATCATGGCAAACAGTTTTTCCTTTCTGTTAAAGGAAGA
>JAUNJW010000338.1 GCA_030533035.1 Erysipelotrichaceae bacterium | reverse complement strand
GCTCGCCGCGGAGGATGACAGTGAAATGTACAGAGCCATTCTTTCCCGGCTGGAAGAGACCGGCGGAATCGAAGAATCTGAACACATGATCGATCTTTCAAGCTTCCCGACATCTACACATGAAAATCTCTCGGATGAATTCATGAAGGGATATCAGGATGTCATGAGCCAGTATTATCCCGAAGGTCTCAGCAATGAAGAATTCTTTGAAAGCCATGTTAATCATACAGATTTCTTCTGCGACATGATCGCGGTGGATGACGCCGTCTACGCACGGCTTGCGCAGCAGCCCGGTTACATTCCTTCCGCAAACGGGGAACCGGAAGTCATTGTGCTCAAAAACGGATATGTCAGCACGGATTTCTTCTCTGTCTGGCAGAGAACCGCGCAGGATTACCGTTATTACGAAGTTGCGGACATGTGCGCGAAACAGCCGGGAGAATCCCTTGTTCTCCTGCTTGGCGGATCTGAACAGACTCTGCATATCGGCGCCAAGGCTGACCTGAAGCAGCTGGAGGGGCTGGTTGATAAGCCCAGTGCCAAAATGACCGTCATCATTTCCTGCACCGGAGCGGAGAAACTCATTGCGGAATGCGGCATTGAAGGCGCACAGAGAGATTTCCTCTTCAACGGCGATGAGACAAACAGAGCGCTCATGGCAGCTCTGGAGGAAATCAGAGGCATGGAAACTGACGGCATCATGCTGGTCAGCCATACGGACTATCTTCCGGAAACAATCCAGACGTCCCTGAAAGCCCTGATCCGGATTCTGCTGATCAGCTTTACCGTCCTGACATCGGCAGTCTGTTTCCTGAATATCTTCAATTCCGTCAGCGGCATGATTTCTTACCGGAGAAAGACATTCGCCATTCTTAAAGCTTCCGGCATGACCGGCAGCCAGGCAAGAAAGACAATGATTCTGGAAATGGGGATCATCTGCCTGAAGAGTGTTCTTTACGCAGCGCTGATCAGTTTCGTTCTGTGTTTCGGAATCTCCCGTTTCCTCAATTCCGCCTTCGGGAGCTTTACGGTCAGTGTTCCGTATCTAAGTATTTTCCTGATCATTATCGCGGCCGTGCTGATGAGCGGGATCAGCGGATGGTATACTTACAAAAAGGAACTGAGCGGAAATCTGATTGAAGAAATCCGGAAAGACAGCATATGATCCTGATTGTTGAAGACGACAGATTTATTCTCGAAGGCCTCATCCTCTCACTGAAGGATGAGGGCTTTGAGCTTGTCAGCGCTTCTTCTTTCAAAGAAGCTTCCGCGGTGATTGAAGAAAAGCTTAACAAGATGGAACTGATCCTTCTGGATGTGACACTGCCTGACGGCAGCGGCTTTGATCTGTTTCAGATGATCCGCGAAAAAAGCGAAGTTCCGATTCTTTTCCTGACAGCCATTGATGATGAAATCCATAAGGTCATGGCGCTGGAACAGGGGGCCGATGACTATATCACAAAGCCGTTCCACATCCGGGAGCTGATTGCCCGCATGCGGGCAGTCATGCGCCGCTATAAAGGAAATGAAACCACACTGATCCGGATCGGTGACAATAAGATTGATCTGACCAGGGGAAAGATCTGGCAGAACGGGCAGGAGGTCATCCTGACGGCAATGGAATATAAACTGCTGCTGATCTTTGTCAATAACAGAACCCAGCTGCTGACAAGAGACCAGATTCTCGACACGCTTTATGACGACCTGGGTGAATATGTCAGCGACAATACATTAACGGTCTATATCAAGCGTCTGCGCGACAAGCTGGGAACGGATTTCATTGAAACGGTGCGCGGGATCGGCTACCGGCTGAAAGGGGAATGAACATGATTCCCTTTCTGATTGTTTTGATACTGATCCTGGCAGGGATCGTCATATGGCAGCTGCTGGAAAAGAGAAAAGATCGCAGAAGGATCTCTTCTCTTTCCGCGTATTTAAGTAAAGTGCAGGACAACGCCGAACTGCCGAAAATCGATGAGACGTATGAAGGAACCCTGCATATCCTGCAGAGTGAAATCTATAAAACCGCCAATATGCTGCAGATGGAGTTCGCCTCCGAACAGGAAAAAAACAGACTGCTCAACGAACTGCTGACCCACGTTTCCCACCAGATCAACACGCCTCTGGCCGCTTTGACGATCATGTGTGACAAT
>JAUNJW010000113.1 GCA_030533035.1 Erysipelotrichaceae bacterium | reverse complement strand
ACATTGACTGGCATCTGTCAGTCACATACCTGATTACAGTCTTCTGCCTGTCCCTGGTCGTCGGTCTGATCAAAGGCGCAGGTATCAACTACGCACTGTTCAATGTCATGAGCGGCGGCGTCCTCTTCGGTACAGTCTTCATGATGACTGACCCGGTCACGACCCCGATCACAATCCCCGGCCGTATGGTATTCGCTGTCGGCTGCGCGGCCCTGACACTGATCCTGAGATGGAAGTCCAACCTGCCTGACGGCGTGCTGTTCTCCATCCTGTTAATGAACATGGTCACCCCGGCGATCGACAAGCTGGTTGACGGCAACCAGATCAAGAACGCCGGCCTGATCCGCAAAAAGGTTATTTACACATCCATCGTTGTCCTTCTGACAGCCCTGGGCGTCGGCATGACTCTTGAAAGTGTCGCGCCGGCCAAGGCTGACACAAAGCCTTCCGGCGGAACAGAACCCGCTGCTGATATTACAGGCGGCATGGCGGATGAAGACTTCAGCGCCAACAGCCCGGCCTGCCGTGTCTGGAGCAATGTGGATTCCTCAGCTTATGTCTACAAGTGCTCGGCAAAGGGCTTTGAAGGCACAAACAAGGCGACCATTGTTGTGAACAAGGACGCAGGCACAATCACATCCATTACTGTTGATGAATTCAAGGACACCGTCGGTGTCGGCGACGCGGCTGTCGCGGACGCTGAACTGGCACGCTATGCCGGCGCTTCCCTGGGATCTGACATCGACGCGACAAGCGGCGCGTCAATGACCAGCAAGTCATTGCGGGCAATGGCTTCCTATGCACTGAGAATGGCATCCGGCAACAGACCGGAAAGCACTCCTGCAAAGGCTGACAGTGAACCGGCTGCAGCCGCTGCTGAAGGCAGCCTGGCAGCCGAAGACTTCAGCGGCACAGAGGCAGCCTGCCGTGTCTTCAGCAACACTGATCCGGCTGCTTATGTCTACAAGTGCTCGGCCAAAGGCTATGAAGGCACAAACAAGGCAACGATCACTGTCAACAAGGATGCCGGCACAGTCACATCCGTTACTGTTGATGAATTCGGCGACACAACAGGTATCGGCGACGCTGCCACAGCAGACGCGGAACTCGCAAAATACGCGGGCGCTTCCCTTGACTCCGCAATTGACGCGACATCCGGCGCATCATTCACCAGCAAGGCTCTTCGAGCCATGACAGCCGCTGCCCTGAACATGGCAGCCGGCAACTGAGAGGAGGAAACAGGATATGAAACTTGATAAAAACTCAGCTCAGTATAAAGCACTTCTTCTCGGTACTCTCTGCGCGGTATGCGGTCTGCTGCTGTCGGTTGTCAATACAATCACAGCGCCGATCATCGCCGAGAATGCCCTGGCAACAGTCAAGGCAAGTCTCGAGCAGATTTACCCCGGCGCAAATTTCAAGGATGTTACAGCTGACCTGATCAGCCAGGATGAAACAGGCCTGGTCGACGGCATCTATGAAGCGGAAGGCAAAGGATATGTCTTCACACTCCATGGCGTCGGCTACAACTCCAACGGCTTCACCTTCATGGTCGGCTTCGACAACGACGGCAAGGTTTCCGGCTATACAGCTCTTGAGCAGCAGGAAACAAGCGGCATCGGCGCCCGTGCCTTCGAGGATGAATATATTTCAACAATCACAAGCCTGACTTCCAGCGATCCGGTTCCGCTGCTCTCCGGCGCGACCCTGACAAGTACAGCGGTCCAGAAGGGCATCGACGCAGCCAAGGCAATCTTCAACAACATGCAGGGCATCTCCTATGATCCCAACGCTGCCCCGGCAGCACCGGAACCTGAAGGAACACTGCCTCTTGGCGAAGAAGATTTCTCGAAGAATGACGTGACAATCGAGGAAGTTTCCAACGACGGCACAACAGCGGTTTATCAGTGCACAGCCAAGGGTTTTGAAGGAACAAACGAAGCGTTTGTCACAGTCAATGTTGCCGAAGGCAAGATTGAAATGATTTCAATCACAGCATTCGGCGACACAGTCGGCGTCGGCGATGCGGCCACATCTGATTCCGCTCTCGCAGCTTACCAGGGCGCAGGCATTGACGCCGTGATCGACGCGACCACAGGCGCCAGCTTCACCAGCCGCTCCGTCAGAGCGATGGCAGCCGCAGCCCTCAACACAGCAGCAGGAAAAGACCCGTCTGGAATGAACGGCGGCGACCTGCCGGCTGAGGGCACTCTCGGATCAGAGGACTTCAGTGAAAACGAAGTTATCTGCCGTGTCTGGAGCAATATTGATTCTTCCGCCTATGTTTACAAGTGCTCAGCCAAAGGTTTTGAGGGCACAAACAAGGCAACCATTACCGTCAACAAGGATAAAGGCACAATCGTATCCATTGCTGTTGATGAATTCGGCGACACAACCGGTGTCGGCGACGCCGCCACAGCAGACGCGGAACTTGCTAAATTCGAGGGAGCTTCCCTTGATTCCGCCATCGACGCAACATCCGGTGCATCGCTGACAAGCAAGTCGCTCAGAGCGATGGCAGCCGCAGCCCTGCAGGCGGCAGGCAACTAAGAGGAGGCAGTTATGAGCGAAAAGAAAGAAAACAAAGGCGGCCTGCTCAACAGGCTGCTGATCGAGAACCCGGTCTTCGGACTTTATCTGGGTATCTGTTCATCACTGGCTATCACAACCAATATCAACAACGCGATCGGTATGGGTATTGCGGTTACAGTCGTCCTGACCCTGTCCAACATTTTGGTTTCAGCAGTCAGAAACTACACACCTGATGACATCCATATCCCGGTTTACATCGTCATTATCGCGACGCTGGTCACCATCGTCGGCATGCTGATCCAGGCATATACACCGAGCCTGTACTCAGCACTCGGCGCCTTCATTGACCTGATCGTCGTCAACTGCATCATCCTCGGCCGTGCCGAAGCGTTCGCTTCCATGAACCCGATCGGCCCGTCAGTCGCGGACGGTGTGTCTATGGGTATCTCCTATACACTGAGTATCATGGCGATGTCCTTCATCAGACAGATCCTCGGAACAGGAATCCTGTCCATGTCCAATCCGTTCACCAACGCTGAGATCTTCTCACTGCGTCTGATTCCGGAAGGATTCGAGCTGCCGTTCTTCAAGGAGCAGTTCGGCGCATTCATCACATTCGCATGTCTGGCAGCTGCCTGCGCAGCTCACAAGAACCACCTGGAAGGTGCTTCAAAGAAGAAGGGGAGTAAATAATGAATCTGTTTACATTGTTCATCAGCGGCATGCTGATCAATAACATTATTCTTTCCAAGTTCATCGGCATGTGCCCGTTCATGGGCGTTTCCACAAAGATGGAATCCGCAGTCGGCATGGGTCTGGCAGTTATCTTCGTAGTCTTCTGCGCATCGGTTCTCTCCTGGGGCCTGTACTATGGCGTCCTGGTGCCGCTGCACCTGGAATACATGAAGCTGATCTGCTTCATCCTGCTGATCGCCGCGTTCGTCCAGTTTGTTGAACTGTTCATCAAGAAGAACAGCCCGACGCTTTACAAGCAGCTGGGTATCTACCTGCCGCTGATCACAACAAACTGTGCAGTTCTCTATGTCGCACTCGACAACATCACCCAGGAATACAACCTGATCGAAACCATCGTCAACTCCATCGGCGTCCCGGCCGGCTTCATGTTAATGCTCTGCATTTTCTCCACCATCCGTGAACGCTTAAGAGGAAACGATGTTCCCAAGGCATTTGAGGGCAACCCGATTGCCTTCATCATCGCTGCCATCATGGCGATCGCCTTCTCCTCCCTGTCAGGACTGGTATAAGCGATGCAGGTAGTCTTTGCGATTCTGATTGCCGGCGCCCTGGTCGGTCTCAACGCGTTCCTGTATATCCGCAACAGGCAGACGCCGGTTCCGGAGGGATGCGAAAATATCAAGCCTGACTGCGCGGCATGCGGAATCGGCGACTGTGCACTCAGAAGCAAATTTTTGGAAATGAAAGAGGAAGAAAATGGAGATCATTAAAGCTGTATTGTTGATGCTCATCCTTGGCGGCGTCATCGGTGTTCTGCTCGGTGTGGCAAGCGTCAAGCTTTATGTCGAGGAAGACCACCGCGTGGAAGAAGTTCTGGCAATGCTGCCGGGCTACAACTGCGGCGGCTGCGGCAACCCGGGCTGTGCCGGCATGGCGGCCAAGCTTGTTGAAGGCGGGACAACAATTGATAAATGCAAACCCTGCAAACCGGATGCCAGGGCGGCGATCGCCGCTTATCTGGCGGAACACGCCGGCTGAACTGAGAAAATGCCTCATTGCGTGCGAAATGCATGCAATGAGGTTTTTTTTGCGTTTTTATCTATGTCATTCATATAAAAATCTGTGACGGAAGGGCATGAATGTTATAAAATTGAAGCAGATAAACTGAATTTCAAATAATTAAATTTATTCAGATCAGCACAAGGTTTAAGGAGGCAATATGGCTGAGAAAGAAAAGACAGTCAAAAAGGCAGCTGCTAAGAAAACAGCTGAAAAGGCGACTGCAAAAAAAGCGGCTGTCAAAACCGCGGCAAAGAAGAAAACAGTTAAGGCTGAAAAGAAACAGGAACTTGATCCTGTCTTCCTGACCGGATTTGACCGCTACCTGATCAACGCCGGCAGAGACTATAAAGTTTACAAAAAAATGGGCGCCCACCACGCTGTCCATGAAGGCCGCAACGGCATGCATTTCGCAGTCTGGGCACCGCACGCAAAAGCAGTTGCCATCGTCTGCGACCGCAACGGCTGGAACCCCCAGGCCAACTATATGATCCCGCTGGAAACAAGCGGCGTCTGGGAAGGCTTCATCCCTGACATGGGATATGGCGAACTTTACAAATATGCCATCCACACAAAGAGCGGTGACATTCTTTACAAGGCTGACCCGTACGGATTCTCGGCTGAGTTCCGTCCCGGCACCGCCAGCAAGACAGCCGACATCGACGGCTACAACTGGGATGACGCCAAGTGGATGACGGAAAGAGCGAAGAAGAATACATTCGCCGAACCGATGGCAATTTATGAGTGCCATCTGGGTTCCTGGTTCAAAAATGACAACACAGACTGGAAAGACGGATTCCTGAACTATTCACAGTATGCCAAGGAACTCGTGGATTACTGTGAGTACATGGGATACACCCATGTCGAGCTGATGGGTATCGCTGAATATCCGTTTGACGGCTCCTGGGGCTATCAGGTCACCGGCTATTATGCACCGACAAGCAGATACGGCGAACCGAAGGAATTCATGTATCTGGTTGATTACCTGCACCAGCACAACATCGGCGTCATTCTCGACTGGGTTCCTGCCCACTTCCCGAAGGATGCCCACGGCCTGGCGGATTTCGACGGCGAGGCGCTGTTTGAATATGCAGATCCGAGAATGGGTGAACATCCTGACTGGGGCACAAAGTGCTTCGACTATTCCAAGCCTGAAGTTCTCAACTTCATGATCGGCAACGCCCTCTACTGGTATGATGAATACCATATTGACGGACTGCGTGTGGACGCGGTCGCTTCCATGCTGTATCTGGACTACGGCCGCAAGGACGGCCAGTGGGTTCCGAACAAGTACGGCGGAAACGGCAACCTCGACGCGATGGAATTCTTCAAGCACCTCAATTCTGTCATCAGAGGCAGAAAAGACGGCGCCATCATCATCGCTGAAGAATCCACGGCATGGCCGAAGGTCACAGCCGCTCCGGAAGATGACGGCCTTGGCTTCACCTACAAGTGGAACATGGGCTGGATGCATGACTTCCTCGATTACATGAAGCTGGATCCGTTCTTCCGCAAGGACAACCACAACAAGATGACATTCGGCATGAGCTATGCCACAAGTGAAAAATACATCCTCGTCCTCTCGCATGACGAAGTCGTCCATCTGAAGTGTTCCATGATCAACAAGATGCCCGGCTATGAGGTCGACAAGTTCGCCAACCTGAAGTGCGGCTATCTGTTCATGTTCGGCCATGCCGGCAAGAAGCTGCTCTTCATGGGCCAGGACTTCGCCCAGTATCATGAATGGGATGAAAAGGTCCAGCTTGACTGGTGGCTGTGCGATGAACCGCTCAACAAGGGTGTCCAGAACTTCATGAGAGACCTGCTCCACATGTATAAGAAGTATCCGGCAATGTACAAACTGGATGACTCCTGGGAAGGCTTCTCCTGGGTCAACGCGGATGACGCGTCACGTTCCATCTTCTCCTTCATCAGAAGAGACGGCACAAAGAAAAACAGTCTGCTGTTCGTTGTCAACTTCACACCGGTTGAAAGAACAGACTACATGGTCGGCGTTCCCAAGAAGGGCAGATATACACTGATCTTCGACAAGGACGGTGCTGTGACAGCGGATTCCGGCAAGAAGACAGCGTTCACTGCGAAGAAGGGTGAATGCGACGGCCAGCCGTTCCGTGTTGAATATCCTCTGCCTGCCTATGGCTGCGCAGTCTTCAAATTCAACGAGTAAGAAATTTCTACAGCCCCGCGCCTGCGGGGCTCTTTGTTTTTTCACACGGCGGAATGCATGATACAATGAAATTTAAGAAAGGACCGGGATATGAGTGAAGACGCAAACCTTTCATTGCTGAAACAGTATAAAGACTGGGCTCTGAAGCAGACAAGCCCGGAGTATGAGGTCAGCTTTTACCAGGACAAGTATGACCATATCATTGTATCGACGGAATATGCCGAAGGAACGGTCG
>JAUNJW010000007.1:4265-18340 GCA_030533035.1 Erysipelotrichaceae bacterium | reverse complement strand
TTCCCTTTGAAATTATCGGTCAGATATTTCTTCAGCTTCTTCTTCCACTTTTCGGTGCGGATGTTGCCTTCCTTAAGCCACTGGTCAAGAAAGGCGTCGGTCAGCCTTGGCCGCAGGGTGAGAACTTCCGTCATCAGGTCCTCAAGATAAACAACCTCAACGCCATGATCCCGCAGGATCTTCGCGAAGGCGTCGTGTTCGCGGGCCGCCGCTTCGAGGTACGGAATATCATCAAACAGCAGTTCGCCGAGCCTGTCGGGCACCAGGTTGAGCAGTTCCCGCCCCGGCCGGTGGAGGAGGACTTTCTTCAGCGGACCGATTTCAGATGTGACATGGATGCCCTGGGTCATTTGACACCTTTATCCAGCAGGCAGACGAAGTCCTGCACATTGGTCACCAGGGTCACGGCGCCGAGGCTGCCCCTGTCATGGAGTTTGTTGGTCACAAATTCTGAAATATCGACGCAGTAGAAGAAGACCGGTCTTACCTTTCCTTCCCGCACGCGGAAGGAAGGAATCATATTTCCGGCCGCGATGGAATGCAGCTGGGTGGCCAGGCAGACAATCGTTGTCGCGTCCCTTAACATGTTTCTCATCTGCCGCTGGCCTTCATAGGCGTCGGCGATCACTTCCGGCAGCGGTCCGTCGTCACGGATCGAGGAGGTCAGCACAAACGGAATATTGTTTTTGACAAGGCCGTAGATAATGCCGTTGTCGATTTTGTATTCTTCGATGAACTTCGGGATGGAACCGCATCTTCTGACTTTGTTCAGCACATCAAGATGATTGTAGTGGCCGTTGGGCTGGGATCTCTGGGTATAGACATCCTGGCCGAGCGCCGTTCCGAGCAGACCGGCTTCCAGGTCATGGGTAGCCAGCGCGTTGCCGGCCAGCAGGCCATGGACATAGCCCTTGTCCGCCAGCGATTCCATCGCTTTTCTCGAGTCAAAGTCAAAGGAACAGGCCGGCCCCATGACAAAGACAATCTTGCCATGTTCTTTTTCATATTCGAAAAGCTCATAGATTGTGTTGTAGTCCCGCGCAAAGGCAGTCTCTCTGGAACGGTTGCCGCGGAACTTGAACTGGTCGTCGATGTCTCCATTGTCTTCGGCAAAGCCGTCGACATGAAGATAGATCCCCTCCTCGCACTTTTCCGAGCGGCCGAGAATGACCATGTCCCCTTTTTTCACATTTCTCTGCTCAACAACATCGAGAGTTCCGTTTTCCCGGCACACCACGCAGCTGTCCATGCGGCTCTCCGCCGCCAGGATCCACTGCCCGTTTATTTTGAAATATTCCGGGTAAATTGAGGTGGAATGAAAATACTCCGGCACGACGCCGTCTTTTTCACAGGGCTCCATTTTCACGTCTGGAGCGCTTTGAAAAACCGCAGCCGAAAAGTCCGGTTCTCTGTATTCAGGCATAACAAACATAATGATTATTTCCTTTTCTTCTTTACTTGAATTGTACCACTGAAGAGATACAGAAGACCAGTTTGTCCATGACCGGCAAACACAAAAGACAGCTGCTTTGAGGCAGCTGCCTGAAAAATCAGTGCTCAGTTTTCATGTACTTTCTGAAAACCCCAGATCCACCAGACATCATCTTCCCTTAACTGGGCCTGCCTGATTTCTTCATAGGTGCCGTACTGTTCATCGGCAAGCACAGCGGTGTACGTATCGAACTTCCTGCCGTCGCTTTCATCGGTGATGACATCCTGCACATACGAGATATGTTTCTTCTGTGTGTAAAAGAAATCCTCATCCCCGCCGAACTTGTCCCTTGAAGAATCCACCGCGAAGAAGAAATCATTGCCGTCATACTGGAGATAGCTGTAAATAATATCCCCCTCGATTGTATAGCTGGCGACGTAAGTGGAACACGGGATGCCTGCGTTAACGAGATTCATGAATTCATCCCAGGCTTCCATATTGCTCATCTCGAAGTGTTTGCAGAACGGGATGCCGTATTCCTCCGGGCTGCCCAGCCTGTTCATGGCGGTCCTGATACTTTCCGGATCACGGGCAGGATCATAGGTCTGTGAGGAGGAAGCGGAGCGGATCTCATTGACAAACTCCTGCATTTCCTTTGCGGTTTCAGAATCAGCCGGTATCAGATATGCCCTGCGGGCTGTCACTTTTCCGCCGGTTTTTGTGCCGGCTTCAACGTACAGCACATTCTCGTACATAACAGAGCCGTGCGGGAATCTGCCGGCCTGGAAGCCGAAGAAACCTGCCCCGCTGTCCAGCCGGAAATCCATGATATTGTCATATTCACCGTCTGCGTTCAGCTCAGCAATTCCCTCATCGTCTGCGTTCATGACTGCGACGAGAAGCGATTCAAAACGGTCAAGATATGCTTTGTCCGAAGTTCTGTAATGAACCGTGTACGGTTCTTCCGTACGCTCCTCTTCCATTTCAAGCGTTTTTTCAGCCGCCGGCTCCGGCGTCACGTCAGGTATGGGTTCCGGTTCTGTGCGCTCATCTTTTTTAACCGGATCGGACAGGAAGCTGACCGCCGCAATCACGGCGCATACCAGCAGGACAATCCCGGCCCAGAAAGAAGGCTTCCGGTAATCCAGAACTGTTCTGATCCGGCCCTTGACATCCGATTCGCCGAAGGCAGCCGGCGATATCATGAGATGGCCGCGGGCAGCGCTTTTCAGAAGAACAGCCGCGTAATCCGCATGTTCATTTTCACTTAATCCGGAAAGTACGGTTTCATCGCACGCGTATTCAATGTCACGGGTAAACAGGCGGTATGCCAGCCAGACCAGCGGATTGTACCAGTGGACGGACAGGACCAGGAAAGCCAGCGGCTTCAGGATGTGGTCGCCATGGGCAATATGGCCTTTCTCATGGGCAATGATATACCGTTTCTCGGAATCGGAAAGATGCAGAGGCAGATAGATTTTCGGTTTCAGGATTCCGAAGACAAAGGCGGAATCCGTTCTTTCGCTTTCATAGACATTGTCATACAGCAGAACCGCTTCCTTCATTCTGTTATGGATCAGGACGGAGGAAATGACGAGATACAGGATGAGGCATGCCATACCCGCAATCCAGACAATGGAAGCGATATAGTTCCAGACCTGCAGCGGATTGACGCTGTCACCGGGAGACGGCGCAAATCTGGAAATGAGGACCGGGTTGACAGTCTGGTTGATGATCCGCACACCGGTATCAATCTGCGGGATCCGCGACATGGAAATATCCATAGGAACCGCATCCCCTTTGGGAAGCAGTGAAACAGCGCTTTCAAATGTCAGCGGGCACAGCAGCCGCAGGCCCAGGGCCGCCCATAGGAAGAAACGGTATTTCCCCGGCGCTCTGGAAAAGACGGCGCGGATCAGCAGGATGAAAAGAATCAGCCAGCAGGCGCGGAGAGAAAGATTGAGATATCTCAGGAACAGTGCTTCCATACTCATTCCCCTTTCTTTGCCCGGATCAGCGCTTCAAGCTCTGCAATATCTTTGTCATTCAGCTTTTCTTGTCTGGCAATGGCAGCGATGAATGCCGGCAGGGAGCCGCCGAATTTCTTTTCCATCAATTCGTCAATTTCAGAAACCTCCGCTTCTTCCTTTGAGACCAGGGAGGTGACAACAGCGTTCTCACTGCGGCATACCCCTCTTTCGCACAGGCGGCGGATCACTGTATAGGTGGTGGCTTTGGACCAGCCGAGTTTTTCTTTGCACAGGGCCACAAGTTCCGTGCTGTTGACAGGCTCGTTTGCCCATAAAACTTCACAGAACCGGTATTCACTTTCGTGGATTTTCGGAGTATTCATAGTTTCTCCTTTCTGAGGTTTACTTTATTAAACCTATAATAAGTTTAATGCGGTAAACCTTTTCTTTCAAGAGAAAACACAGCGTTTCCGCTGTGTCAGTTGTTCTGATCCATCTCCAGGACAGCAACGATCTGGGCCTGGCTGTTCAGATTGGTGAGCACCTTTCTGTAGACAGCCTCCACCTGGCGCATGCCGGCCAGGTCGGCTGAGGTAAGATACGGCGTCTGCGACGCCTCCTCCAAAAGGGCTTCCTGCAGGTCTTTTTCCACTTCGTTGGTCTGTTCCGGGGTGAGCTTGATATCGCCCCAGCCGAAGATGTTGCGCTCAATGTCATCGAAGGTGGTTTTGGAGAAATCAATCACGACATTCTTGAGCTCCGCCCTTGGAATTGTCACGGTGATGATTCTGTCCGCCCGGTTGACGGAGACATCGTCCTCCGTGATCTTTGCCAGGTCAATGATATATTCCGCGGTGGCGGTCAGATGAACGGTCTGTTTCTTTTTGAACCACTCAATGTCCAGGAACATGTCCGTGATGTCCATGGCGGCTTCGACATCCTGCTCATAGACGATCAGCTGTTTCAGCTCGCGGTTTTCGGTGGCGATGATTTCGGTGATTTCCGAATCTTTGTAGCCCATGACGTCATCAGGGGCGGCGGCATGATCCGGCATAATAATATTCTGAATGGAAGGCATATGGCTGAATGCCAGCAGAAGGAAAATGGCGGCAGCCGTGAAGAGACCGAGGCGGACCCATTTCACAGGGTGGATTTTCGGCGGTTTCTTTTCAGTCATGGATTACCTCCTAAACGAATTCCTTTTTCAGAAGTTCAATTCTTGACAGCAGTTCACGGGAACTCATGCGCAGGGCTCCCTGGGCAAAGACAGCGTTCTGGATCAGGGCGTCCGAGGAAGCGACCGTGATGTCATAGGTGTTCCTCAGTTCGGCCGCGATCTTCTGGATATACTCATCGGCGGTTTCATTGGTTCTGGTATAGACGATCTCGACGTTCTTCTGGCGGATATGGGTGCCGGTGTTGCCCTGCACCTTATAGCCGTCAAAGACGATGATCATATGCCACTTCAGATAAGCCTGGTAGGCCAGCAGCTCATCGATTAACATCTCCCGCGCGGTCGTGATGTCGGTTTCGCCGAGTTCCTTGAGCTCGTCCCAGGAATAGATCATGTTGTATCCGTCGACGATCAGGCACGGCGGCAGTTCTTTCTTTAGTACCGGCTTCTGTTTCTTTTCCTCCGGCGCTTTCGGCTTCACCTTTCGGGTGTCGCGCTTTTTCTCGTTGCGGTTGTTGCCGCCGGCAGATTTCAGCACATTCATCAGATCCTCTTCCTGGACTTTGTATGCCCGTGTCCGGTAAGAGGAGGTGCTTCTTTCCTTCTGCGGCTGCACATGCATTAAGGCGTCCGCCTTGTCCCAGGGCACGTAGTAGCCGGAACCATGGGCACAGAAGACCGAACCGCAGGGATTGCGCAGATCCGCTTCGGGATCGTAGCCGATCCGGCTTACTATCGCATCCTGCTCCGCGCACAGATCATACCCGTCCGCCATGCAGGTGAAGCGGCCGGTGCCTCTTGTATAGGCAGTGACCTCCATCTGGTAATTCATCAGGGTCCGCACAGGTCCCCTGCCTTTGATGACCATCGTGTCATCGCTCTGGTCCGAAATTTCCACCTGGGCGCCTTTTGTCTCAAGATCATACAGCGCTCTGGAAAGAACCGCGGACGGCAGGGTCAAGGTAAAGGAATAATACGGTTCAAGCAGAACACACTCTGTTTTCATCAGCGCCTGCCTGACCGCCCTTCTGGCTGCCTGGCGGAAGTCGCCGCCCTCGGTATGCTTGAGATGGCCCTTGCCGGCGGTCAAGACAATGCGCACATCATCCAGCAGGGAACCGGTCAGCACGCCTTTGTGACGGCTTCTTTCCAGGATGGAAAGGATGCTGCGCTGCCAGGAGGCGGAGAGAACATCAGTGGAGCACTCCGAGACAACTTCGATGCCGGATCCTCTTTCCAGAGGCTCCAGCCGGACATGGACTTCAGCATAGTGGCGCAGCGGTTCGAAGTGGCCCGCCCCTTCGGTTTCTTCAAGAATTGTTTCCTTGTATATAATCCCGCCGGCGGAGAAACCGACGTGAAGGCCGCTGAGCTCAAAGATTCTTTTCTGCAGGACTTCCATCTGCATTTCGCCCATGATGGAAACCCGGATCTTTCCGCTGTCCGTTTCGGAAGTGATATGAAGCTGGGGATCCTCATCGGCCAGGCGGCGGATTGTCTCTGCCATCATCAGGGCGTCCGCCCCTTCCGGCAGCAGCAGCTCATAATCCATGTACGGATCCAGCAGCGGCTTTTCAGAATCCTCCTCAAACCCCAGCCCCTGGCCGGCCTCGATATGCTCAGGTCCTTTGACAGCCACGATCATGCCGGCTTCCGCTTCATCGATCATGCGGTAGCTTTTGCCGGAATAGATGCGGATCTGATCCGCTTTTTCATCTTCCCCCAGCAGCTGTCTGGCTTTTAATTTTCCGCCGGTGATCCGCATATGGGTCAGCCGGGCGTTGTTTTCATCGGCCGAAATCTTATAGACGCGGGCCCCGAATTCTTCCGGATATTCTTTTTCTTCGGCGCAGGAAGCGATGGCGTCCAGCAGTTCGTCAATCCCGCTGAGTTTGAGGGCAGACCCGAATAACACAGGGAAACACTGCCGGTAAAGAACGGCCTGGCGGATCATGTCCATGGGAATTGTGCCTTCCCCGAGATAAACTTCCAGCATGTCCTCATTGGCGGTGGCCAGCTGTTCCATGCTTTCGTCAGAGCCCCAGACAAAGCAGTCCGGGGAACATTTCTTCTGCAGGTCTGCCAGCAGTTCTTCTTCGGTGTGATAGGAAATATCCATCTTGTTGACAAAGAGGATGGCCGGCACATTGTAATGTTCCAGGCACTTCCAGATCGTCTCGGTATGAGACTGCACCCCATCCTGGCCATTGATCAGGATGACGGCCAGGTCAAGCACCTGCAGGGCGCGCTCCATTTCCGCCGAAAAGTCGACATGGCCGGGGGTGTCAATCACAAAGATTTCCGTATCCTTCCATGTGAAGCAGGCCTCCTTGGAATAGATCGTGATCCCGCGGTCGCGCTCCTGTTCGTCATAGTCAAGAAAGGCGTCTTTATGGTCCACCCTTCCCAGTCTGCGGATGGAGCCTGATTTATATAACATGCTTTCAATGCATGTGGTTTTACCGGCATCGACGTGGGCCACGATGCCTGTCACAAGTCTTTTCATCACTAATAATTATATCAAACCATCTGAACCGGACGCCATCCATACACAGGAAAAGGAACCCGCAGGTTCCTCTGAGTAAAAATCTTAAAGAAATTCCCTGAGACTGTGAACGGTTCTGCCCTCAAGGTCTTCCATGGCTTCCGCATTGATCATGGAATCAAGCACCGCCTCCTCCACCGCTTCGCCAGCCATCCGGAACGGCTGTTCGAGAAGATGTTCCGGCAGGATTTCATGACTGATGATCCCTTCCGTTTTTCCCATTGCATTGGCTGTGGTGAAGCCGATCACGACGTCCCCGGAGCCGTGGCCGAGCCTTGAGCCGAGGCGGACCAGGCCGGTTTCGCATCTTTTCAGGATGCGCTTAAGCTGTCTGGAATCCACCGGCAGATCTGTGGCCAGGATGATCATGACGGATCCTCTGTCCCCTTCCTTTTCACCGTTCAGCTTTGCCGCGATTCTTCTGCCGATGGGATCGCCGCTGATCGTCAGGTCTTTCATCGCGCCGAAATTCGACTGGACAAGAACACCCAGGGTATAGGTCTTCCCCCGGATTGCCACCTGCCGTGAAGCTGAGCCGATCCCGCCTTTGAGGCCGAAGCAGACTGTTCCCCTGCCGGCGCCGACAGCGCCTCTTGCAAACATTTCTGAGGCGTTTTCGATTGCCTTCTGAACATGTTCCGCACTCACCGCCATTGCCGTGATGTCACTGATCCGGGAGTCGTTGGTTTCGCCGCAGACCGGATTGAAGGTCCTGGCATCTTTGTCTGTTTCAAGCGTATAACGCACCAGGCCTTCCAGGCCGGCATGGACGCTGAGCGTATTGGTCAGGGCAATGGGAGACTCAATGTTTCCCAGTTCCTCCGCCTGCATCAGCCCGGCTGTCTTGCCGAAGCCGTTGATCACGTGGACAGCCGCCACCGGTTTTGTTTTGTAAACATTGTCACAGGGAATGACCACAGTCACGCCGGTATGCACATTCCCTTCATCGATAGTGCAGTGACCGGCTTTCACACCGGCCACATCTGTAATGAGATTGTTTTTTCCCGGGATTCCTTCGCCGGCGCGGATTCCGAAATCAGTGATTCTCATGTCAGACCGCCATCTTCATTTTCAGACCGGAAATCCGCAGGGTGATATCATCGGACAGGCCGATGACCTCGCCGTCGGTATGGAGCCACAGGGGAATATCGGTTCTGATATCCGCCTGCCGGCAGGTTTCAACCGAAACGCCCTTAAACTTCACATGGGCGCCGGTATAGGCATAGGGAAACATCCGGAAGAAGTCGAAACGGCTCAGATGGTCCGCCGCGACAATATCCAGGACCCCATCGCAGGGATCCGCTTCCGGGGCGAACATGAAGCCGCCGCCTTCATACCGGGAATTCATGGCGCAGGCAAAAAGCAGCTGTTCCAGACGGATTGTCTTCTCATTGTCCAGAGTGATTTCCGTATCCGCCCGCGGCGCCAGGAAAATCACCCTGAGGGCCTGGGCAATGTAGCTCAGTTTGCCCAGATGGACGGCGTTGAGGACTTTCTTGGTTTCCGAGGATTCCACATGGGCGCAGATTTCCGCGTCGAAGCCCATGCCTGAGCTGATATTGAATCGTCTGGTAAAATCCTCATCCGAAATCAGCTTTCCGTCCCTGTCATAGCTTTTATGGACTGTCAGTTCACCGACATCCAGTTCTCTGACTGTTCTGTTTTCGATCACACTGTCAAGGATTGTATTCAGATCACGTGAAATACCCAGCGCCTTGGCCAGGTCATTGCCGGAGCCGCACGGCACAAAGCCGACTTTTGTCTTTTCAAAATCCGCAATGCCGTTGACCGCCTCATTCATTGTGCCGTCGCCGCCGAACAGCAGCAGCGTCACTTCCTCACCTGATGAGGTGAGCTTTCTGACAATGTCCGCGATGGATTCAGTCTGCGATGAAAAGTACACTTCGCAGTCCGCTTTCTTTTCCTTCAGAAGCGCCTGGGCTTTCTGCCATGTTTTCAGGGTGCCGCCATTGGCGCCGGCCGGATTGATCACTGCCTTAATCATTGTCTTTCTCCTCATGGCTGAAAGCCAGGTCTGTCCGCTGGCCGTCATCTGAAATCAGGGTATCCTCAAAGATTGCACGGATTTCATTCCGGTATTCGGTGACATTATGCTCGCTCGGGGAAAAATGGGTGAGCCAGAGCTGACGGACGCCGGCATCTCTGGCAAGAGCCGCCGCCTCCTGCATGGTCATGTGCTTGTTGGCCACGGCCTTTTCCAGGCCGTCCTTACACCCGTACATGCCTTCGGTGATCAGCAGGTCAGCGTTCTTTGCGTGTTCTTTCAGGGAATTGCATGGTCTTGTGTCGGTCGCGTAGACCATTTTGATTCCTTTTCTTTCTTCGCCAAGCACCATTTCAGGCTCAAAGGTCCGGCCTTCATATTCTGCGCTTTCCCCCTTCTGCAGTGTCCCCCATAAGCGTCTGGGGATGCCGAGGGCTTCCGCCTTTTCAGGATCAAAGCGCCTTGTCCGCCTGACATTGACTTCATAGCCGTAGCATGGCACGGAGTGCTTCAGCTGGAAAGCTGTGAATGACATATTGCCGGCTTCAAAGGTTTCTTCCCTGCTGGTGATTTCTTTGTAATAAATTTCAAAGGGAACATATCTGGCAATCAACATGACACCCTTCAGGAAATCCTCAATGCCTTTCGGTCCCGCAACAACTACCGGTTCGGTGCGGTCGGATTTGGCCATCGACAGCAGAAGCCCGGGCAGGCCGGCGGTATGGTCGGCATGGTAATGGGTCAGGAAAATCATGTCGATATGCTTGCAGGAAATCCGTTGCTCATGGAGGGCGATCTGGGTTCCTTCCCCGCAGTCGATCAGAACGGCGCTGCCTTCACACTGCAACCAGCAGGACGTCAGCCAGCGCTGGGGCAGAGGCACGGTTCCGCCGGTTCCCAGCAGACATACATCAAGCATCTTTCGCACCTTCTTTCTGCTCGCCGCCAAGCAGCGTTCTGCCAAGATCCGCCAGCACATCCCTGGCCTGGTCCGAAGTTTTTGAGAGCGCCTCGAGAATCTTCATATAGCCGCGGGCGGAAATCTTCGTGATGTCCCTGGCGCCGGAGGCACCGATCGCGTCAAAGACTTCCCGGACAAAAATCTCACGGTTTTCAATGGACTCATGCGAAGCCCAGCGCATGATGACTTCCATGATTTTGTCAGAGATGATATTTGTCTTTTCTTTTGTCCGCATCCTGGGGCCGTAAACAAGCCAGGTAATCAGGTCATGCTGCTGGGTGGAAATGCCGGTGCAGTCAATGATGACCGTGTTTTCAAACTCAACTTCATAGATTCTTGAGATGATGCAGAACTCCGGCATCAGCTTTGTGGTTTTGTCATTCAGCGGTTCAAGCAGGCTGCGGTCAAACACATCCGGCGCAAAGCCCGGGGCGTCCATGACGTAAACCTGCTCAACCATTGCCTGTTTTTCTTCAGGCAGATGGGCAAATGCATACATCGCAAGGTTGCCGCCCTTGGAGTGGCCGCCGACCCTGTAGACCATGTCCGGCTTCAGGGTTTTGCTCAGATATTCCGCGGCGTATTTCTGGGACTGGGTCAGGGTGAAGGAAATCATGAAATCCTCACGCCAGCCGACGATCGAGGCGTCGGTGCCCCGGAACGCCACAAAGGTTTCGTGGGAACCGTACTGGAAATGGACGGCGGAAAACTGCGCTTCCTCCTCCGGTTCAAAGATCTCTTCATAATAGCGGATCAGCACATTGCCGAACCGTTCCGACTGCCAGGCCAGATTGAAGAATTCTTCTTCGCCGCCGTTGAGAGTTTTCAGCTCATAGGCGTCCTTCTCCATGATGATCCTGCCGGCTTCCTTCAGCGGCATTGTCTTTTCGCCGCAGCCGAGCAGTCCGGCCGGTTCAAAGTTCACATAGGCAAGCTCGCAGAAAATGACCGCGTCGACAAGATTGAACGGATCTTTTGAAAAAGGTATGTCTCCCCGCCACAGCAGGTAATCTTCAATATTCATGTTCTTCATAACAATAATTCTACCAAAATATGGCGGCCGCATTACGTCATTCTCAACAGAAAAGCCATCCGGAGATGGCTCTTCTCTTTAAGATGTTCTGACGGATCAGAGATTCTTGATCAGTTCGGAAAGCTTGGGCATGAGCTGCTGCTTTCTGGAGATGATCTTCGGGTCGAAGCCGGAATGCTCATCGAACTGTGTCTCGATGACATCCTTCATGATCTCGGACAGCGGGCCGTAATAGATGAACTGGGAGCCTTCGCCCATGACATCCGTAAACAGCATGACCATGAGGTCGAGCTTGTTTTCGGCCTGTTCCTTTTCCATATTTGCCTTGAATTCCGGCAGGATGGACTGGACCTCTTCAATGCGGCCGTAGTTGGTCTGGCCGATGGCAAACTTGTATTTGCCGATTTCGTAGTTCTTGAGGTCGCGGTTGAGGATCTCATGCGGTGAGGAATCCTTAAGCGCGACGGAAGCCCCGAGCATCTCCCTGGCATAGGCCTGCACATCCTCAATGCCGGCAATCTTTGCCAGATAGGCGACGGTGTCCTTGTCTTCCTGGGTGGTGGTCGCCGACTTGAAGTTCAGCGTATCCGAGAGGATGGCGGACATCATGATGCCGGCAATCTGCGGTTCAGGTTCCAGCCCGGCTTCTTTGAACAGGGTTGTGACGATTGTGCAGGTGCAGCCGCATCTGTGGTTTCTGTATTCGATCGGCAGATCAGTCGTGACATTGCCGATGTGGTGGTGGTCAACGATCGCCACAATCTGGGCGGAATCGAGATGGCCGATCGACTGGTTGACTGCGCTGTGGTCGGTCAGGGCAATCTTTCTCTTCTGGTAATTTCTGGTATGGTAGCGGGCAATCGCGCCGGCGATCTCCCCCTTGCTGTTGATGACCGGGAAAGAACGGACTCTCGAATTGAACATCTTGGCCGCGACTTCATCGATATATTCGCTGTCCTGGAATGTCATGACATCCTTTGTCATAACCTGGTCAACCGAATAGCTTTCGGTGATGACCCTGGCGACGTGCATCGTGTTATGCGGGGTCGCGATGATGGCGCAGTCCTTTTCCTTTGCCAGGGCAATGACGCTTTCACTGACCTCCACGCCGCAGGTGATGACCATCAGCTTCACGCCTCTTTCGATGATCATTCTCTGTTTTTCGGCGTCCGAGGAAAGCAGCGCGATGCTGTCTTTGAGATTGTATCTGCCGACCTCCAGCTCATCGAGGGTAATGACGTAGACAACACCGTTCTGGCGGAAGTTTTCCGGTGCTGTCACGATCCGGCCGCCGACGGTCCTGGCGATATTTGACAGGGAAGCGGTCGACATCAGGGTTGCCAGATCAGCGTCCGGATGGATTCTGACCCGGGAAAGGTCGCTGGTGGTGACGATGCCGGCGAGCGTGTTGTCTTCATTGCCGACAAACAGGATACGGTTCTGCTTTTCCAGCATCACATGCCAGGCGTGGTGGACGGTTTCGTCCGGACGGATCATCGCCGGCTTGTCCAGGTCCATTTCAGCCAGGGTGATTCTGGCGTCAGTCAGCAGCAGCGGGTTTTCAAGGCCGAAGCGCTTGAGGATGAATTTCGTTTCTTCATTCAGCGGACCCTGGCGGCAGGCAATCGCCGGCTTGCCGGTCCGGTTGAGAAGACTGGTATAAGACAGGGCCGAACAGATGGCGTCACTGTCCGGATGTCTGTGACCGGTTACATAAATATGATTATCCATGATTCACTCTCCAATTGATTACTGCCTATATTGTAGCAGATGATGAGGCCGGGGTGAGCGGGAAAAGGCCGGCTCCCTGCACAAAGAAAAAGCAGCTGTATCTGCACAGCTGCCTGATCAGTCAGTATGTCAGGATTTCATTTCCTGTTTCGGTGATGAGAATGGTGTGCTCCCACTGGGCGGAGTCCCTGCGGTCGGCCGTGTAAATGGTCCAGTCATTGTAGGGATCGATGACCACGCCTGCCTTGCCCAGATTGATCATCGGCTCAATCGTGATGACCATGCCCGGAACCAGAACCATGCCCTTCCCCTTTGTGCCGACATGGGCAACGAAGGGATCTTCATGGAAATCGCACCCGACGCCGTGTCCGCCGAGTTCACGGACAACGCTGTAGCCCTGTTTGTGGGCAAACTTCGCGATGGCATAGCCGATGTCGCCGATATGCGCCCACGGCTGGGCTGCCGCGATGCCGAGCTCAAGACACTTCTTTGTGTCTTCGACCAGCTTCCGTCTCTGTTCGGAAACATTGCCGATCATGAACATGCGGGAAGCGTCGGCGTAATAGCCGTCAACGATTGTCGTCGCGTCGACATTGATAATATCGCCGTCATGGATCTTTCTCAGCTTGGAAGGAATGCCGTGGCAGACTTCCTCGTTGATGGAAGTGCACACGCTCTTGGGATATCCCTCAAAGCCGTACGGGGCGCAGATGCCGCCATGGGCATGCGTGTATTCGACAACGATGTCGTCGATCTGCTGGGTGGTCATGCCGGCTTTGATATGTTTTGCGACTTCATCGAGAACGCCGGTGTTGACAATGCCGGCTTTGCGGATGCCTTCGATCATTGTCGGCCGCTTGATCAGCCTGTCTTCCGGAACGGTCCGCCTTCTGGCGCGCAGCTGTTCCATCCTTTCCCGGATATGTTCGGGAATGGGTTCTTTTTCATCTATTTCAGCCCAGAGTTTTTCGTCCATACAAGTCCTGCTTTCTACTTTGTCGTGCTGCCGAAGCCGCCGGTGCGCTGTGAATCAGCCTCATCATCCTCAGTGATGCCGAACGGCAGGAAGATGCCCTGCACCATTCCCCTGCCGGCTTCGATTTCCAGTGTTTTGTTTTCACGGGTATCATTGATCAGCTTGCACATGATGTGGCCTTCGTTGTCCGCTTCATAATAGTCCGCGTCAATGACGCCCACGGTGTTGTCCAGCTGCATCCTGTATCT
>JAUNJW010000007.1:0-4255 GCA_030533035.1 Erysipelotrichaceae bacterium | reverse complement strand
TGAACCCGAGCGAAGAGCGCGGCACCAGTATCAGCACAAAGCCATCACTTATTTTAGCACGGATTCCGGTCGGGATCAGTTTTTCCTCTCCCGGCGCCATCGTGACCGTAACCGGCGCGTAAAAATCATAGCCGGCAGAGCCTTTTGTGGCCCGTTTGGGAAGCTGAATCCGGTCATAGATTCTTCTGACTTCCTCTTCCCCGGCAGCCGGATCATACTTCTGCCAGGCGGCAGAGAACTGCCGGAAGCTCACCTTTTCAAATTTCGCGATACGCTGCATCTTAAACCTCCGCCAGCTGTTTCATGGCCATCACAACCGCCTCCGCCAGCGCCTGCTCAAACGGATATACCGTCAGGATCAGCGACTCCGGGAAGACCCGGTGCTCCGGATAAAGGATGGCATGGAGCAGCTTGGATACAATACCTTTCTGGTCGAGTGTACGGATATAGCTGTTGAGTTCCATGACTCCCTGGGGAACATAGGCGTAATCCTCGCTGACACACTCCGCGAACTGGGCCAGGATCACTTTCTGGGCGTCGCGGATGTTCCAGACCTTCTCGCTGTCGCAGCCGCACATGTCCATCAGCACGTCAACCACACCGAAGAAATACTGTTCTGTTGTCAGGAAATTGACATGGAGCTGGTTTTTCAGCCGCTCGGTGATCATGCTGTCGGAACGCATTCTTTCATTCAGGCTGGAGGCCAGCTTGATCCTGGTTTCCAGCCGCATCAGGCTGCGGTACCAGTCGTCGAAATAATGGTCCAGCGTGAACGGGAAGAACGTGTACTTTTCCCCGGCATACCGGCCGTACAGCTTCATGGTGTCATTATACCCGAGTACGCGGGCATGTCTCATCTTTTCATGATCAAAGTCGAGGAAACTGAAGAGTTCCTCATGGGGATGGATGTATGTGATCAGATAGCGGTCCTGATACTGGGGATGCTTGGGCACCACAGTCAGGTCGACCGCCACAATCTGCTCCGCGCCCAGGCGCAGCGCGAAGTCAACCGGCAGGTTGTCAAAATAGCCGCCGTCGACATATTCAGTCCCGTCAATCTCCTTCACCGGGAAGACAGGATAGGCAGCGGCCGAGGCAATCAGCCAGTCGCCGCCGTGTTCCTTCATCATATCCTTTGTCACATAGACCGGTTCATGGTTTTTCGCGGTGGCCGCGATACAGCCGAAGTCAATGTCCGAAGCGAAGAAACGCTCAGGATTGTAATACTTCTCGACCATCTGCTCAAAAGGCGCGATGTCAACGCCGTGCTGCTGGACCCACTGCCTGAAGGAAGGAATGAATTCCTCACGTTCACGGATGATGCTGGTCAGGCTCATATCACTCGGGACAAAGCCGCGGATAAACTGATCCGGGGCAATGTTTTCATACATTTCTATCATATTGTCAAAATCATGCTGGACAAGCATGACCGCATTGAGAGCGCCGACGCTGGTGCCGGTGATCAGGCTGAAGTCATCTTCGCCTAGATCACGCAGTGCCTCGATGCATCCCGCCTGGTAAATACCGCGGGTGCCGCCGCCGGCGAGTACAAGGGCTTTTTTCATTGTCTTTACCTCCCTCACCCGGTAATGATACTCATTTTCAGCGCAGATTCAATCGTCATATTGCTATTCTTCAGGGCCAAAGTGCAGATAGTCTTTCTCTGCGGAATTGAGTATAATAGTCGTTGTGACGGAGGTCAGATATGAAACTCAATATAGCTGTATTCTTCGGCGGCGAATCCGTCGAACATGAAGTTTCGGTCATTTCAGCGCACCAGGCGATGGATGCGATGGACCGGAACAAATACAATGTAATTCCCATCTACGTTTCCAAGGACAGAAGATTGTTCACTTCTGAGGCAATGGGCGACATCAGCTTCTTCACCGGCAGAAAGCTCGATGAGGCCATCGCGGAAAGCACCCAGGTCTACCTGGTCCGCGAAAACAACAAAGTCATCATCCGCCCGGTAAAGACAAAGCTGTTCGGCACAAAGGACATCGGCACTGTCGACGTCGCTGTTCCGGTCATGCACGGCACCAATGGCGAGGACGGCACCATCCAGGGCTATCTGGAAATGCTGAAAGTCCCTTACGCGGGCTGTGATCTCTACGGCGCCGCGGTCGGCCAGGACAAGGTTCTGATGAAGCATATCCTCGCTGACAACGGCCTGCCGATGGCTCCCTGGTTCTGGGTTTACGGCAATGAAATTGATGAACATCCCGAAGAAGTTCTCGCGAAGGTTCACAAGCTCATCTATCCGGTCATCCTCAAGCCGGCAAGAACCGGCTCCTCTGTCGGCATCGCGATCGCCCACAATGACGAGGAGTATCTGGAATGCTTCATGGACGCCAGACAGTATGACGAAAAGGTCATCACCGAAAAAGTCATCCGCCCGATGCGCGAAATCAACTGTTCCGTTCTCGGCGACGGCATCAAGTGCGAAACTAGCGTTCTCGAGGAGGTCAGCTCTGTCTCCCATGACGAACTGCTCAACTTCAAGGACAAATACCAGGGCGGCGGCAAATCCGCCAAGGGTGCCAAGAGCTCAGGCTCCAAAGGCGCCGGCATGGCTTCCACAGCCAGAATTGTTCCGGCTCCCTTAAGCAAAGCGGAAACAGACCACATCTGCGATCTGGCGAAGAAGACATTCGCTTCCCTCGGCTCAGCCGGCGTCTGCCGCATTGACTTCATGATGGACGCTGACACCAAGCACGTCTATGTCAATGAGATCAATACGATTCCCGGCTCCCTGGCCTTCTATCTCTGGACTGCCAAAGGCGTCAGCTTCACCGAGCTGATGGACAGGCTGGTTGACCTGGCCCTGGAAAGAGAAAGAAGAAGATCCAGAATGACCACCTCCTTTGACACCGACCTGCTTCTCAACTACAAGGCCGGCGGCTCCAAAGGCGCCAAAGGTTCCAAAGGCTGATTCTTAAGGAGTCTGCGCACAAATGCGCAGGCTTTTTTCATTGCGGAAAATGATATACTGATGGAAAGAATCCATAGGAGGAATACATCATTATGTCCACACCCCATAACAGCGCCGCAAAAGAACAGATCGCAAAAAGCGTTCTCATGCCAGGTGATCCGCTGCGGGCAAAATTCATTGCCGAAACATTCCTTGATGAACCGGTTCTGGTCAATCCTGTCCGCGGAATCAACGGCTATACAGGTTCCTACAAAGGCGTCCCCGTCACCGTTATGGCTTCCGGCATGGGCATGCCGTCCATCGGCATCTATTCCTATGAGCTTTTCAAATTCTATGATGTCGAAAACATTATCCGTGTCGGTTCCGCCGGCGCCTATGATCCTGAACTGCATGTCTATGACGTCGTGATCGCCGACAGCGCCTATTCGGAAAGCACCTTCGCGAAGACCGCGTTCCATGAAGAATCCGATATCCTTCTGCCTTCAGCGGAACTGAACCAGAAGCTGAAAAACGCAGCTGCCGGCCTGAATGTCAACGCCCGCGCCGGCAGAGTCCACAGCTCCGATGTCTTCTACCATGACGGCACTGAATATATGAAGACAGTTGTTGAGGAAAAAGGATGCTCTGTTGTTGAAATGGAAAGCTTCGCCCTGTTTGCCAACGCGAAATACACCGGCAAAAACGCGGCCTGCATCCTGACAGTGTCCGACAGCCTTGTCAACCATGAGGACACCACTCCCGAGGAAAGACAGAACTCTTTCACAACCATGATGAAAATTGCCCTCGAGGCAGCCATCGCAGAATAAGATAACAAAAATGAAGGCTCCGGTATTATTACCAGGAGCCTTCATCGACTTCATCGGGTACGTCATAGGTATCGGTCTGGCCGGCCATTCTTCTTTCCAGGACGGCAGGCGCGATATTCTGATAGACAGGCTTTGTGACAAATTCACGGCTTGCGAAGTAGTCGGAGCGGTAGATCATCTTGGAGATATTCAGCATGTTCTGATTCTCCCGGTTGATGGCATTGATATACTCTTCATCCGCGTCGCCGTCGAACTCGCCGGTTTCCATATAATAGATTCCCTTGTCAGTGATCCAGTCGCCCTCGGGCATGTAGACCACTTTTTCTTTTTCGGAGAAGTAGTCGGCGCCCATGTAGAGCCGCGGGTCATAGGAGATGTTGAAGAGGTTGAGCATCGTCGGCAGGATATCAAACGTGCTGTTGACGCCGCTGTATTTATGCGCCTCTGTACCGTGGTTGTAGATAATCCACTGGCCGCGGTCAATGTTCAGGGCTTCCATCCGGTCAAACGGTGTGTT
>JAUNJW010000112.1 GCA_030533035.1 Erysipelotrichaceae bacterium | reverse complement strand
GCTTTTATCACAAATTTTTTTCGGCTATACTGGTACTGTTGAGGGTCATAATGCCCTGAAACTGTTATTTCACACCTGATCCGGGTGTTTTTTTGTTGAGAACGGCAGCCATGTCGTCCGGCAGATCCAGATTGATTTCAATCCTTCTTCCCGTAAACGGCTGGGCCAGTTCAAGATGCGAACAATGCAGGGCAGGTCTGGCCATCATTTCCATATTGCCGCCATACAGCCTGTCGCCGAGAAGCGGATGCCCTGCCCCGGCCATGCCGGCGCGGATCTGGTGGGTCCGGCCGGTGACAATCGAGACCTTTACAATTGAGAAGCCGTCACAGACAGTTTCTGTCCGGTAATCGGTGATGCACAGCTGGCCGTCGCGGCTCATGCGGCGGTCTTTTCTTCCCTGTACTTTCGCCAGCCTGTAAGTCAGGGTTCCGGAGGATTCTTCAAAAGCGCCGGCAATCAGAGCGGTATATTCCTTATGGAGAAGCCCTTCTCCTCTCTGTCTGGAAAGACGGGCGGCGGCAGGCTGGTTTTTGGCATACACCATGATGCCGGTCACATCCTTGTCCAGGCGGCCGACAGGCCTGACCCTGAACTGACCGCCATAGTAATTCTGAAGAACTGTTCCCATGTCGTCGTCGAGATGCTCGTGGCTGGGATGGCACGGCATGCCGGCCGGCTTGTTGACAATGACCAGGTCCTGGTCCTCATAAAGGATATCGGGCTTTCCGGAAAGGATGACCGCGGCCGCTGTGTCCTGGTCGGGAAATGTCAGCACCAGTGTCCCGCCGGTTTCCACCGGCTGGGTGACTCTGGCGGTTTCCCCGTTGTAAACGATGCCGCCGGAGAATTTCAGCCTTGAAATCTCTCTTCTTGAAAGACCGTAACAACGCGATAAAACGGCCTTGATGGCAAGGCCGTTCATCTCCTCTGTGATTTTGATCTCAAGAGTCTTTTTCATTGATCGCTTTTAATCTGGCTTCTCAGATAACTGTCAATGAAGCCGTCCAGGTCGCCGTCCATGACTGCCTGGATATTGCCGACTTCGTAGCCGGTGCGCAGGTCCTTGACCATTGTGTACGGATGGAAGACATAGGAACGGATCTGGGAACCCCACTCGTTTGCCTTGACTTCACCGCGGACAGCGGCCGCCCTGGCTTCGTTTTCCTTGATTCTTAACTGAAGCAGCTTTGACTTCAGCATGTTGATGCAGGCTTCACGGTTCTGCAGCTGGCTTCTCTGGGTCTGGCAGAAGACGACAATGCCTGTCGGCTTGTGGGTCATGCGGACCGCCGAGTCAGTCTTGTTGATATGCTGGCCGCCGGCGCCGGAAGAGCGCATGGTGATGACTTCGAGATCCTTGTCATCGATCTCGATTTCAGCGTCATCCTCAAACTGCGGCATGACTTCGACGGAAGCGAAGCTGGTATGGCGGCGGGCATTGGAATCGAACGGTGAGATTCTGACCAGTCTGTGGACGCCGGCCTCGGCTTTCAGATAGCCGTAAACCATCGGTCCTTCCAGCAGGACAGAGCAGGATTTCATGCCTGCTTCCTCACCTTCCTGATAGTCCATCAGGGTGATTTTGAAGCCCCTTCTTTCAGCCCATCTCATGTACATTCTGTACAGCATGGAAGCCCAGTCCATCGCTTCGGTGCCGCCGGCGCCGGGATGGATTTCAAGAATTGCGTTGTGGTTGTCGTACTCACCGGACAGCATGACCTGGATTTCAAAGGATTCAAAATCCTTCATCGTCTCCCTGAATTCCTCCTCGAGCAGTTCATTCATGTCCGCGTCAAAGGAAACGGAGAGTTCGGCCAGGCCTTCGTTGAGATCTTCAAGTCTTGCCTTAAGCGACTGGTGGGTGTCGATGAGCGACTTCATCTGGTTTGTTTCTTTGATGATCTTCTGCGCCTTCTTCTGGTCATCCCAGAAATCGGCGGCATTCATCAGCTCGTTATTTTCTTCTACTTTCTTCTGCTTAGACGCGAGGTCAAAGAGAGTAGCCAAGCTGCTCCAATTTGGCCTGGCTGCGAGCTGTGCTCTGTTTCATTTCAAATAATTCCATCGTATTTTCCTCCTGTTGTTGTTTTTATTCCTCAGCTGCCGGAGCAACCTGGATATTCATGCAGTATGAGACGATATCCTGGGAAATGGTGCGCATCATATCCTGGAAGAGCTCATAGCCTTCCTGGACATATGCCTGCAGCGGATTTGCCTGGGCATAGCTTCTCAGGCCGATGCCGCTTCTCAGCTTGTCCATGGTGTCGATATGGTTGGACCAGGCACGGTCGAACATATGCAGGGCAATCTGCTTTTCAAGGCGGATGATTTCCTCACGCTTCGGCTCAATCTTGTTTTCGTAGTAAGCCCATGCCTTTTCAAGGCAGATCTCAATGCAGTCTTCGCGGGATTTTCCCTGCAGCTCGGCTGCTGTGAGAATGTCCTTGAAGCCGATATCCTCAAGACCGCTGACGAGGCCTTCGGCGTCGACATCCTGGTTTCTGGACTCATAGTTGATATGGGAAGCGACCATGTCAGAGATGACACGGCGGAACATGTCATGGATCACGCTGTGAACGTCATCATTTTCAAGGATGTAGTTCCTCTGCTCGTACATGGTTTCACGCTGCTGTCTCATGACGTCATCATATTCAAGCAGCTGTTTACGGGCGTCGTAGTTGGAGCCTTCCACCCTACGCTGGGCCGAGGAGATCGACTTTGTGACTGTCTTGGACTCGATCGCCGTATCGCCGAGGGACTGGAAGAGACCTTCCATTCTTTCGGAGCCGAATCTGACCATCAGGTCATCCTGTACGGAGACATAGAAGCGGGACATGCCGGGGTCGCCCTGACGGCCGGAACGGCCGCGGAGCTGGTTGTCGATACGCCTTGATTCATGGCGTTCGGAACCAAGGACGCACAGACCGCCGAGTTCGCGCACACCTTCGCCGAGCTTGATATCGGTGCCTCGGCCTGCCATGTTGGTGGCGATGGTGACCGCGCCCTTGCGGCCGGCCATGGCGATGATATCCGCTTCACGGGCATGGTTCTTCGCGTTCAGGACGTTATGGGGAATCTTTCTTTCCTTGAGATATTTGGAAATCAGTTCGGAAGTCTCGACCGCGATGGTGCCTACCAGGATCGGCTGGCCGGTGGCGTGTCTTTCAACAACCTCGTCGACAAGCGCCTTGAACTTGGCTTTCTTGGTGCCGTAGACCGCGTCCGGATAGTCAATTCTCTTGACTTCCTTGTTGGTCGGGATTTCATAGACGTACATGTTGTAGATTTCCAGGAATTCTTCTTCCTCGGTCTTGGCGGTACCGGTCATGCCGGCCAGCTTGTCATAGAGACGGAAGAAATTCTGGTATGTGATGGTGGCCAGGGTTGTTGTCTCCTGCTTGATGGAGATGCCTTCCTTGGCTTCCACTGCCTGGTGCAGACCGTCGGACCACTGACGGCCTTTCATCAGACGGCCGGTGTTCGGGTCGACAATGACGATCTCGTCATTCTCATCGTCAACGACATATTCCACGTCCTTCATCATGACGTAGTTGGCTTTGAGCGCCTGGTTGATGTGGTGCAGCAGCTGTGTATGCGACAGGTTATAGAGGTTGTCAACACGGAATACTCTTTCCGCCTTGGAAACACCCTGTTCCGTCAGCTGTACGGAGCGGCTCTTGACGTCCACTTCATAATCCTCGTCTTCCTTCAGCTTCTTGACGAAACGGTCAGCCTGCAGATACATGTTGGCTGTCTGTTTCTGGCCGCCGGAAATAATCAGCGGGGTTCTGGATTCATCAATCAGGATGGAGTCGACTTCGTCAACCAGGGCGAAATGCAGGCCGCGCTGCTGGACCCTGTCCTGGACTCTGGTGACCATGTTGTCACGCAGATAGTCAAAGCCAAGCTCGGAGTTGGTTGTATAGGTGATGTCGCAGTTGTAAGCCGCACGCTTCTGGGGCTTGGAAAGCTGCCTGAGATTCAGGCCGACAGTCAGGCCCAGCCATCTGTGGATGGCGCCCATCCATTCCGAGTCACGCTGGGACAGATATTCGTTGACTGTGACGACATGAACGCCCTTGCCTTCGAGGGCATTGAGGTAAACAGCCATGACCGAGGTCAGGGTTTTACCTTCACCGGTTTTCATTTCAGCGATATCGCCGCCCTGCATGACAGCGGCGCCGATCAGCTGGACGGGATACGGATATTCACCGATAACACGCCAGCAGGCTTCTCTTGCGGTGGCGAACGCTTCGACGAAAATATCATCGAGGGTTGCCCCGTTGGCAAGCTTTTCCTTCAGATAGGGAGTCATTGCCTTGAGCTCATCGTCGCTCATGTTTCTGTATTTTTCAGAGAGATCCAGAACCGGCTGGATCTTCTTTTCCATCTGCTTCAGTTTACGGCCGTCTTCATTAAAGATTTTCTGAATAAAATTTGCCATAAATCCTCCAATCCGCCAATAAATCAGCTAGATTATTATAGCTTTTCAGATAGTAAAGTGCAATGAACTGTCACAGCCACCTGCTGTTGACGGAAACAGTGTAAATCTCTGTCTTTCCTCTGTAGTTTTCCAGGGCTCTCAGCGCGCCCCGGAAGGTGGATCCGGTCGTCACCGTGTCATCGCAGAGAACAATCTTTTCAGGCAGAACAGCGTCCGGTTTCAGAAGAATTCCCGTTTCCATCTCCCGGCGCTCGGCCTTTCCTTTTCCCTTCTGTTCATCTGTTCCTGTTTTGACAAACGGCTCAAGAATCTCAATGCCTGTACACTCAAACATCCTTTTCAGATGGGAGAATCCCCGGCGTTCTTCCTTGGCGGCAGCGGAAGGCATCATAAGCGCCGCAAAACCGCGGTATGTCCGTCTGAACCACTTCTTTTCTTCATACAGAAACGCGTCTTTGAGAGCCTCGTCGCCAAGCTCCTTGTACTGGATCAGGCACTGCGAAAAGGCCTTGTTATAGAGATAGGACGAACGCAGCCTGTGCCCTTCAAACTGAAAACTGACTCTCTTTTTCCGCCACTGCCGGCGGCAGCTGATGCACAGCGGATCATCGCCGAACAGAATGTCGGTGATCCCGCCGTATCCGAGTTCTCTCTGACACATCAGGCATTTCATCTGTTATCCTCCTCAATTGTTTTTTTACACTGAAGAACCAGGGATGATTTTTGCCGGCACAGAAACAGCACATCGCCATCCGGATACTGAAATGAGCGGCCGGCCCGGCCCGCCATCTGGATCAGGGAAGCTTCCGAGAACACGCCGGAATCCGCCGCATAGACACAGATATCCGCACCGGGCACCGTGACTCCCCTTTCCAGGACTGTGGTCGCGATGATAATCCCGTTTTTCTTTTCCCTGAATTTCTTGATGACATCATCCCTGTCCGCGGTTTTCGAGGTGCAGACGGAACAGCTGAAAAATGGTCTCAGTACTGCATGGAGCTGATGCGCCGTCAGGATCGACGGCACAAAAACCATCCGCGGATGCGTTTCATGTTCACGCAGCCAGAAAAGCAGCCTGACAAACAGGATGACTGTCCCCGCGGTGAAAATCCGGGGAACCGGAAGCGGGTGCCCATGCGGTCTCTTTGTCAGCCGCAGACAGACCATCCTGCCTTCCTTTACCTGTCTGAGCAGCTGCTCATCCGCGGTCGCAGTCAGATACACCATATGTCCGCGGCAGGAAGTGCGGGCAATCCCGTGCAGGGTTTCATTGCCGAAAAACGGAAAGGCGTCCGGCTCATCAAGAATCAGAAGATCGAATGCCTGCCAGTAACGGTAAAGCTGATGCCTCTGCACCAGCTGTAGAATACAATATCTCAATGTCGCTTGTCTGATCAGAAGACAATGCATTTTTCACACGGCCATCGGTCTTAAAAGGTTTTCCATTTATCTCAGTCGCTATCCCAGCCTTGAAACAAAATGTAATCATGAAGGGATCTGGGACTTCATCAATATATCCACCAACAATGACACGGTCTACGACAAGTTCAAAGACTTCCTGATCAAATTCTTCCAACACCTCATGCTTTTCAAGAGTCTTACGGAAAGCCGCAATTCTTTCCTGGCTTGCCTGCTTGATTCTTGAAGACTCTTTGAGGTTTGTTTCTTCTTCCAGTAAGTAGTTCAGTTTTGAAACATTTTCATCATGTTTCTGCGAGTACTCTTCATCACTGATCTTCTTTTCCATCAGCAGGTCAATCAATTGAGAGTTCTTCTTTCGCAGTTTCTGCTGGCGTGCCTGGTTATCATCAAGCATCTGGTTTGCTTTACCGACATCAAGTGCCTTGTCCACTGCATCAAGCACTTCGATGATAATGCCGGACTTATTTTCAATCATGTGATTGAAGCAGGCGACAAATGCTTTTTCAATCATTTCCTCATGAACTGCCTTGCTGTTGACACACTTTTCCTTTCCCCGTCTGAAGGAAGGACTGCACTGCCAGACAACCCGATGGTATTTGCTCGATCCCCCATGAATGCTGCGTCTTGTCAATGTGCCGCTGCAGAATCCGCACCGTATTTTATTGGAGAACGGATATTTGTTGCTGTATCTGGTCCTTGTTCCGTAACTGTCCCGTCTGAAATCACTTGACCTTTTTTTAATAGTCTCCTGTACCCTGTCAAACTGCTCCGGCGGAATAATCGGTTCATGATGATTGTGGACGAGGTATTTGTCTGCCTGTCCGTAATTGCGGACTCTTTTTTTATTGATGGGATCAACAGTGACTGTTTTTCCCATCA
>JAUNJW010000111.1 GCA_030533035.1 Erysipelotrichaceae bacterium | reverse complement strand
TGCGTTCTTGAAGATATCCTTCTCTTTTGCAAGCTTGTCAGCTTCCGCTGCGCCATCGAGGAAGTCAGCGAAGACTTCCGGACCGAAAGCCAGGGAAAGAACTGCGCCGCCGACTGCGGAAGAGGAAGAATAACGGCCGCCGATGTAGTCATCCATGAAGAATGCGTCGAGGTAGCCTTCATTCTTGGCGAGCGGGGATGTTTCGCTGGTGACAGCGACCATGTGCTTGCCCGGGTCGAGGCCTGCTTCCTGCAGGGCGTTCTTGACGAAGGATTCGTTTGTCAGTGTTTCCAGGGTTGTGCCGGACTTGGAGACCAGGACAAACAGGGAATGCTTGACATCGATGTTGGAGAGAACACCGGCTGCGTCATCAGGGTCAACGTTGGAGATGAAAGCGGCGTTCATCTTCAGTTTGCCGAATCTCTTTGCCCAGTTTTCCAGGGCGATGTAAATGGCGCGGGGACCGAGGTCGGATCCGCCGATGCCGATCTGTACGACTGTTGTGAACTTTTCACCGTCAGCGTTTGTGATTTCGCCATTGTGGACTTTCTTTGCGAATTCAGCGATTCTTGTCTGCTGTTTGACATAGAATTCGCGCTTGTTGACACCGTCAGCGATGACGTCGTCACCGAGCTGGCCGCGGCACAGCTGGTGGAGAACCAGACGCTTTTCACCGGTGTTGACAACTTCGCCGTTGTAGAGGGCTGCGAACTTGTCGAGCAGTTCCTGCTCTTCAGCCAGTTTTGCCAGGGCTTTGAGGATGTCATCATCAACTGCTTTGGCGGCATAGTTGAAGACCAGTCCTTCAGCCATCGGCACTGAATAGTTCCTGACACGCTCAGCGCCGTTTTCACCGGCCATCACTGCCGGCAGGTCCACGCGTGCGAGGGATTCGAGTTCCTTGTACGAAGCGAGCGTATCAAGGTTTTTCCAATTAGTCATGAATTTTCCTCCTGTCAGTCTGAACGCTTTGAAAAGCGGACAGATAACTCTTCCTTATGATTCAATTTTATTACGGCAGAGGCGAATTTCCAATAGTCAACAGGCTGCCGCAGGCTTGTGTATTACTGAAAATATAGCGGAAAAAACACAATCCAAGTATGATTGTTACAGTGAACAGCACCATGGAAAGAGGAAAGCCGGAATGAGGTATTATATTGCCGATCAGCATTTCTTTCACCGTTCCCTGATCACAAAGATGGATCACAGGGATTTCCCTGAGGCGGAAACGATGAATGAATACATGATTGAAAAATGGAACAGCAAAGTGCGCAGAAATGATGAAACGGTCATACTCGGCGATTTTGCGTTCGCTGACGGCAGTACGGTCAATGAACTGCTGAAAAGACTCAACGGGAAAAAGTATCTGATCCGCGGCAACCACGACAGCTATTTCCTTGATGACCCGCAGTTCGACGCGTCGCTTTTCGGCTGGATCCGGGATTATTCGGAGCTGCGTGACAACAGACGCACTGTTGTGCTGTGCCATTATCCCATCATGTGCTACAACGGCCAGTACCGCCGGATGCCGGACGGCTCTGCCAGAACATTCATGCTGTATGGCCATGTCCACAATACGCACGATGAAATCCTGACCGACAGGATGATTCAGATGACACAGAAAACGGAAGTGACTTCACCGGACGGCTCAAAGACCCTGATTCCCTGTCAGATGATCAACTGCTTCTGCATGTTCTCTGACTATACGCCGCTCAGCCTTGACGAATGGATAGAGACCGACAGGCTGCGCCGGGCGGAAATGCGGGCGGCACAGGAATGCGTCATCAGCGGCGGATGAATTACGCTACAATAAGATAAAGGATACAGAATATGGCAAAAGGATTTCTGCCTCTTTCAAGAGAAGAAATGGATGAAAAGGGATGGGAGCGTCCTGATTTTGTCTATGTGTGCGGCGATGCCTATGTGGATCATTCCAGTTTCGGCATGGCCATCATTTCGCGTGTTCTGGAACATGCCGGCTATAAAGTCGCCCTGATCTGCCAGCCGGACTGGCGGGATCCGGAAAGTGTCACAATTTACGGGGAACCGCGGCTCGGCTTCCTGGTGTCTTCCGGAAACATGGATTCGATGGTCAATCATTACACCGTTGCCAAAAAGAGAAGAAACATGGACGCCTACAGCCCCGGCGGAAAAGCCGGGATGAGACCGGACTACGCTCTGACTGTCTACTGCAATCTGATCAGGCGCACCTATAAAAAAACACCGCTGATCGTCGGCGGGATTGAGGCAAGCCTGCGCCGCATGGGCCATTATGACTACTGGAGTGACAAGGTCAGAAGATCCGTGCTGCTCGACGCCGGCGCCGACCTGATTTCCTACGGCATGGGGGAGAGGTCCATCGTCGCCATCGCCGATGCCCTTGACAGCGGCCTTGCCGTGAAGGACATCACGTTCATCGACGGCACTGTCTATAAAACCCGCGATCTGGAAAGCCTTGCGGACGCGGTAAGACTGCCTGACTTTGAGCAGATCACAGAAGATAAGCGCGCTTACGCGGAAAGCTTCCGGATCCAGTATCAGAATACCGATCCCTTTACGGCAAAGCGCCTGTATGAAACATACGGCGGAAAAATGTTTGTCGTCCAGAACCCGCCTTCAAAACCGCTGAGCGTAAAGGAAATGGATGACGTCTATGCGCTGCCCTATATGCGGGCATGGCATCCTTCCTATGACAAAGACGGCGGGATTCCCGCATTCGGGGAGATCAAATTCTCCCTCACCAGCAACCGCGGCTGTTTCGGGGAATGCAATTTCTGCGCCCTGACTTTCCACCAGGGACGGATTGTCCAGGTCCGCAGCCACGAATCCATCCTCGCGGAAGCGAAGCAGTTCCTCAAAGAGCCGGATTTCAAGGGCTATATCCATGACGTCGGCGGACCGACCGCCCAGTTCAGGGGTCCTTCCTGTCAGAAGCAGCTGAAGTACGGAACCTGCACAAACAGGAAATGCCTGTATCCGAAGGTATGTCCGAACATGGATGTGGATCATCATGACTACCTGACTCTTCTGAGAAAACTGCGGGAACTCAAAGGCGTGAAAAAGGTATTTGTCAGATCCGGCATCCGCTTTGACTATCTGCTGGCGGATCCCGACCGGACATTCCTCGATGAATTGTGCAGATACCATGTCAGCGGCCAGCTGCGGGTGGCGCCGGAGCATATCAGCGACAATGTGCTTTCCAAAATGGGCAAGCCGCCTGTTCAGGTGTATAACCGCTTCATAAAAGAATTTGAGAAAGCCAATCAGAGATGCGGCCTGAATCAGTACGCGGTTCCGTATCTGATGAGTTCCCATCCCGGCAGCACCCTGAAGGACGCGATCGCCCTGGCGGAATATCTGAATGAACACCGGCTGAATCCCCAGCAGGTCCAGGATTATTACCCGACGCCGGGCACAATTTCCACCTGCATGTATTACACCCATCTGGATCCGGAAACGATGAAGCCGGTCTATGTCACTGACAATCCCCACGAAAAGGCGATGCAGAGAGCTTTGATCCAGTACCGCAGCCCGGCCAATTATGACCTGGTCAAAGAGGCGCTGCTCAAAGAAGGCAGGAAAGACCTGATCGGCTTCGGCAGAGAATGCCTGATCCCGCCCCGCAAACCGGCCGGCGAAAAGCCGCAGGCGAAAAAGGCGGACAGCAGGTCCGGCGGGAAAAGCAGAGATAACAATTCTGAACGCGGCAGCCGGAAGAATGAGCGCGGCAGCCGGAACAGGAATTATAAGAAAAAGGAAAGAAGGTAATTCTGATGAGACGGATTGGTTATTATAACGGCGTTATGGGACCGGTTGAAAAAATGAACCTGCCGATGCAGGACAGGGCCCTGTTTTTCGGTGACGGCGCCTATGATTTCGCATTTGCATACAACCGGGTCATCTTCCGGATTGAAGACCATATTGACAGATTCTTCAACTCCCTGAAGATGCTGGAAATTGAGCCTCCCTGCACAAAGGAGGTGCTTCGCGGGGAACTGCAGAAATGCGTGGACGCGGCGGAAAGCGATGAAGGACTGTCGGTTTACTGGCAGACGTCGCGCGGCAACTGTGCCCGCAATCACATCTTCCCGCCCAAAGGGACTCCTTCCACACTGCTGATCACAGTCAGCCCGCTGAAAAAGCTGAATTACAATGTGCCGCTGAAGCTGATCACGCTCGAGGACACAAGATTCCTGCACTGCAACATCAAGACGCTGAATCTGCTGCCGAATGTCATCGCCGCCCAGCGGGCCGAGGAGGCCGGCTGCCAGGAGGCCATCCTGCACCGGGGTGAGCAGCTGACCGAGTGTGCCCACAGCGCGCTTGTCATTATTAAAGATAAGAAGGTCATTGGGCCTGTCCTGGACAATCTGATCCTGCCGTCCATCACCAGAAAGCATGTCTGGCAGCTTTGTGAAAAACTCGGAATTGAAACAGAGTCGCGCAGTGTCACCATGCAGGAAGTATATGACGCGGACGAAGTGCTGGTTCTTTCCACCTCAAAGCTGATGGCAAGAGCCTGTGAAATTGACAGCCGGCCGGCCGGCATGAAGGATCCGGAAACAGCCGGAAAGATCCGCGACGCCTATTTTGCCTGGGTGAAGGAAGACACAGGTTTCTGGATGGGAGACTAGAAGGGAAAGTATATGTTTACACTGATCCGCAATGCGCATATCTATGCGCCGGAAGATCTCGGCGTGAAAGATGTCCTTGTCTGCAATGACAAAATCATCAAAGTGGCTGAAAACATCCCGTTTGAATGGGATGAGGACGACTTCACCGTCATTGAGGCGGAAGGAAAGATCCTTGTGCCGGGCTTTATCGACCAGCATGTCCATATTATCGGCGGCGGCGGGGAAGACGGGTTCGCCTCGCTGATCCGCGAAATCCAGATGACCGACTGCGTGCGCTACGGCGTTACGACTGTCATCGGACTTCTGGGAACGGACAACAACGCCAAGAGCGTGGAAACCCTGGTGGCCAGGGCGAAGGCCCTGCGGGAACAGGGCATGAGCGCCTGGTGCCTGACCGGCTCCTACGCGTATCCCAGCACCACCCTGACCGGCTCTGTTTCAAAGGACATTGCCTTTATCGATGAAGTGATCGGCGTCAAGATCGCGATCAGCGACCACCGTTCAAGCAATATTTCCAAGGAAGAGCTGGCAAGACTCGCGACCCAGGCAAGAACCGCCGGCTTCCTGGCGAAAAAGCCGGGTGTTGTCCACATGCATACCGGCAGGGGGAAGAAGGGCTACAGCGATGTGCTTGAAATCGTGGAGGAAACCGACATCCCGATCACCCAGTTCCGGCCGACCCACGTTTCCGGCCAGAAGGAGAGCGCGCTGAAATTCGCGGCAGCCGGCGGCTATCTGGATTTCACCTCCGGAATCCGCACAGCCGAAACCGCGGCGAAGATCGCCGAGGCGCTTGAGACGGTTCCGCTGAAGCAGATCACGCTTTCTTCTGATTCCAACGGCAGTTTCCCGAAGTGGTCGCCTGACATGAAAATCATCGGCATGGGCGTCGGCAAGATGGAAACGCTGTTTGACACGGTCCGCCATCTGATCAAAGACCAGAACATCTCCATCACGGACGCGGTGTCAATCATTACCTGCAATGTCGCCGACGCGCTGATGCTGTATCCGAGGAAGGGAAAGATCGCGAAGGATTCCGACGCCGACCTGGTGCTTCTGGATCAGGATCTCAATATCACCGATGTTCTTGCCCTTGGCAGGGTCATGGTCAGAAACGGTGAAATCAAAGCGAAGAATTATTACGAATATGACTGAAAAAGAGCTGCCCGGTCCGGGCAGCTCTCTGACATTACAGGGGTTTGCTGGCGTCAATGAGTTTTTCAAAGATGGGCGCCATCGGATTGTTTTCCAGGACGACAAAGCATTCCGGATGCCACTGCACGGCAAGCAGGAAGGGATAATCCTCTTCCGCCTCGAGCGCTTCGATCACACCGTCGTCAGCCCTTGCGGTAATCTTAAGTCCTCTGCCGGGATCTTTGACCGACTGGTGGTGGTAGCTGTTTGTCATCAGCTCACTGCCGTAAAGCGAGGAAAGAAGAGAGCCTTCTTCAATCAGCACTTTGTGGCTGACGGAACTCGAATCCATTTCCTTCTGCTGGTGGCGCCAGGTCGGTTCCGGCCGCAGGGATACATCCTGCCAGAGGGTTCCGCCGAAAGCGACGTTGATGATCTGGATGCCGCGGCAGATGCCGAGCATCGGTTTGCGGAGCCGGTAAATTTCTTTGATCAGCCGGATTTCATAGCTGTCATATTCCAGCCGGGTCATCTGCAGCAGGGGATGGGGTTCCTCGCCATAGCTGAGGGGATTGACGTCAATGCCGCCGGGGATGATGAAGCCGTCGCACATGGCGGCGTATCTTTCAACTGCTTCAGGCGTATCGAATATCGGCAGGATCAGCGGGACGCCTCCTGCTTTTTCAACGGATTTCAGATAGTTTTCACCGCATGAATGAATAATGGTGTGATTGCGCTCCTGCAGGGTGGGATGCGCGGGAATTCCGATCAGGGGTTTCATGGTTTGACCTCGTTAGTTTTCACCACTAATTTACCATATTAAGGAAATGTTGAATGTGAAAACTTTTCAGACCGGAAAGAGACTGTTTTTGAAAAGTGTTACATTCCAACTGAAAACGTTATCATTTCAATTGACACGTTTTTCGTATTTTGCTATAAAAAGGTCATAGATCATTCCCTGATCTGACGTCACATAATTGATACCGGCA
>JAUNJW010000110.1 GCA_030533035.1 Erysipelotrichaceae bacterium | reverse complement strand
TTTACGGCAGAATCACAAAGTTCATCCGGGCGAAGGAAAGAAGAGCGGATTATCTGATCTGGTTCAATATGTACTTTACATATTCGATGTACCTTCTTTATCCGGTGCTGCTGGTGTGGGCTCTGTTCACGGATTTCAGACTGTTTGCGAAAATACTGGTCATTCCGGCCGGCTCTTTCATCCTGCTGACAATCATCAGGAAAATGATCAACCGGCCGCGGCCCTATGAGACATGGCAGCTTGACGTGGTCCTCGACAAGCAGACAAAGGGCTGCTCAATGCCAAGCCGGCATGTGTTTTCGGCAGTCGTGATTTCATTCTGCCTGATGTGTTTTGTCACCTGGCCGGCATATATCCTGCTGGCGCTCTGCGTTGTCTACTGCGTTGAAAGGGTGCTGATCGGCGTGCATTATCCGTCCGACGTCATCGTTGGTTACGCGGCAGGGGTGGCGGCCGGAATTCTCGTGCTGATCCTGTAATCATATTCCTGTGCGTTACACGCATTCAGACCACTTGTGAAAAAGTGGCGGAATGGGTATAATAAGCAAGGTTTATCTCACAGCAGAAGAAAATGGAGGGGAGACTATGGGAAATTTAGCAGCCGCCATTTTCGCTGGTATTGTAGGTGTGATTATCGGCATTGTCATTATGCTCATTGCCGGTAAGCTGGGACTTGACCGTGCCAAAGAACGGTCCCAGGACATTCTTGATGAAGCTAACTCTAAAGCGGAAACTGCGATCCGCCAGGCAAACCTGGACGGCAAACAGCAGGTATATGAGATGAAACTTCAGGCTGAAAAGGAAATCAAAAGCCAGCGGGACAGACTCCAGCAGGCAGAAAACAAACTCGTTCGCCGCGAGGACAGCCTGAATTACCGTGAAGAGAATCTGGTACAGAAAGAAAACAAACTCAGCGAGAAAGAAAAAGCCGCTGACACCAAGCTTGCAAATCTCAGCAAAATGGAGGAGGAACTTCAGAAGAACATCGGCCGCCAGGTTGCCGAACTCGAAAGAGTCGCCAACATGAGCCAGGAAGATGCCAAGAAGGAACTCATGGAAGCCGTCGAAAAGAGGACGGAAAAAGAAATCGCGCAGTATCTTCATGAACAGCAGGAAGAAGCCGAGACAAAGGCCGCTGACGTCGCCAGGAATATTATTTCACTGGCCATCCAGCGCTATTCACAGGAAGAAACCATTGAAAGAACTGTTTCAACCGTGACTCTGCCTTCCGAGGAAATGAAGGGCCGCATCATCGGCCGTGAGGGCCGCAACATCAAAGCCATCGAGCAGGCAACCGGCGTCGATCTGATCATCGACGACACACCGGATATCATCACGGTGTCCTGCTTTGATCCGATCCGCCGTGAAATCGCGCGCCAGTCTCTTGAAATTCTGATGAAGGACGGAAGAATCCAGCCCGGCAGAATCGAAGAGGTTGTCGAAAAGGTCACAAAGGAACTCGATGAAACGATCATGAGGATCGGCAACGACGCCATCTTCAAGCTCGGCATCGGCCGCATGAACAAGGAACTGATCAAGCTGATCGGCCGCCTGAGATTCCGTTACAGCTATGGCCAGAACGGTCTGGAACACTCCATGGAAGTCGCCATGCTGTCGGGAATGATGGCTGCTGAGCTCGGCCTCAACCAGGGTCTTGCCAAGCGTGCCGGTCTGCTCCATGACATCGGCAAGGCGCTTGACTTCGAACAGGAAGGCTCCCACGTTGAACTCGGCGCGAGAGTCGCCAAGAAATACGGCGAAAACAGCATCATCGTCAACTCGATCGAGAGCCACCACGGTGATACCGAAGCCCAGGATATCATTGCCGTGCTGGTCGCGGCGGCAGACACACTCTCCGCTGCCAGACCCGGCGCCCGCTATGAATCCATGGAAGGCTATATCAACCGTCTGGAAAATCTTGAAAAGATCGCTTCGTCCTTTGACGGCGTTGACAAGGCATTTGCCATCCAGGCCGGCCGTGAGGTCCGTGTCCTGGTCAAGCCTGACAGGATCGATGACATCACAATGGTCAAGATTGCCCATGACATCCGTGAGAAGATTGAAAATGAGCTGACCTATCCGGGTCAGATCAAGGTCACTCTGATCCGTGAGGTCAGGGTTCAGGAACTCGCAAGGTAATCCGGAAAGCACTGTCTTTAAAAGCAGTGCTTTTTTTCTTGGCCGAAGGCGTCTGGAAAGGGGAATTGAACAAAGAAAACGCTCTTCGTCTGCCGCCGGTGGACTTTGTTGACTGTTTCGGCTGCAGACTTGCAAGGCATCTGATAACCCTGTATGATAGGAACACGTGATTTTAAATGACATTCACGAGGCTTTTGTCAACAAGACGGAGCCGGAAGGGTTTTCATGAAAATCTTGTTTCTGGGTGATTTGGTCGCCAAAAGCGGCCGGGAAGCTGTGATCCGCAGCCTTGGATCGCTGAAAGCTGAAACAGGTGCCGATTTTGTCATTGTCAACGGTGAGAACGCCGCCCATGGCAAAGGAATTACCTCTGCAATCTACAGCCGGCTGATCAGGGCCGGAGCTGATATTGTAACGCTCGGCAATCACGCTTTCTCGAAAAGCGAAATCCTTGAGAATATAGATCTCTGTCCGTATCTGGTCCGGCCGGCCAATCTTGAGCCGCTGGGGCAGGGGGCGTCTTTTGTCGTGCGGACATGCGGAAACAAGCGGATTGCCGCTGTCTCGGTTCTCTGTGAAGCCTTTATGTGCCCGGTGACAGATTCCCCGTTTGCGGCGATGGAAGCACTGCTGCCGCAGATTGACGCCGATCTCATCATTGTCGACCTGCATGGCGAATCCACCGGCGAAAAGATCGTCTTTGCCCGCCGCTTCGCCGCCTCGCTCACTGCCGTCATTGGCACCCATACCCATGTGCAGACGGCCGATGAAAGGGTAATCGACGGCTGTGCCTTCATCAGCGACGTCGGCATGTGCGGCGCCTATGACTCGGTTCTCGGCCGTGATTATGAAGAGGTTGTAAGCCGCTTCCTCTACAAAAAAGCAAGCCGCTACACCCCGGCCCGCGGACCGGCTGTGATCTGCGGATGCCTGATTGAGACGGACGACGTGACAAACCGGGCGGTGAAAATCACCAGAATCCAGAAGCGGCCGGTGAGCGAAAACTGACATTGTTCGAAATTTAATATATTTCACAAAATAGTTGACCGTTTATTGAATCGATTTCAAAACAGGAATATAATATGACCGAAGGAGGATCATCATGCCCGTAACAGTTGATAAGGATATGTGCATCGGCTGCGGAGCTTGTGTAGGTGTTTGCCCTGTTACAGCTCTCTCACTCGATGAAGATGGAAAGTCCGAGTGCAATGAGGACATTTGCATTTCTTGCCTCGCCTGCACAGGTTCCTGCCCCGTTTCTGCTATTTCTGAGAAATAAGAAACAAATTAAAAACCGGCTGCCCGCCGGTTTTTTATATTTCCGCAAGCCCTGAATGCCCTTAAAGACATACTTTTCACACTTAGTGACAACTGCGTGCATTCTCCTGTGTTTCTGCTATAATTGTGCCCATGAATACGAAGAAAAATGATTATATCCTGCCGGAAATGAACCGCGAAAGAAACCGCTCGCTGCGCAGCACGGCCGCTGCCTGCAGCCGCTTTGTCATGGATGACGCCGCGGTGAACTTCGGCAGAGGAAAGAAATACTATATCCGTACCTACGGCTGCCAGGCCAATGTGCGCGACGGGGAAACGATTGCCGGCATTCTTGAACTGATGGGATTTGAAAACACCGAATCCACCAGCGAGGCGGACGTGCTGATCTTCAACACCTGCGCCATCCGCCAGGCGGCGGAAGACCGTGTGTTCGGCGAAATCGGCTCGCTGAAGTCCGTCAAGGCGAAGCATCCCGGACAGGTGATCTGCCTGTGCGGCTGCATGGCCCAGGAAGAAGTCGTCGTCAACAAAATCATCAGTTCCTATCCCCAGGTTGACCTTGTATTCGGCACCCATAATTTATGGCGCCTGCCGGAACTTCTGATGAAGGTTATGAAGGAAGGAAAGAGAACCATTGAGGTCCTTTCCCAGGAAGGCGACCTGATTGAGGAACTGCCGGTCAGAAGAAGCGCCGGCGCCAAGGGCTTTGTCCATATCATGTACGGCTGCGACAAGTTCTGCACATACTGCATCGTTCCCTATACAAGAGGCCGCGAGCGCTCCAGGCGCCGCGAGGACATCCTGGCGGAAATCAGGAGCCTGCGGGAAGAGGGCAGGAAGGAAGCGGTGCTGCTGGGCCAGAATGTCAACGCCTACGGCAAGGACCTCGGCATGGAGGACGGCTTTACCTCGCTGCTTGAAAGCGCGGCTGAAACAGGAATCGAGAGAATCCGTTTCTATACCAGCCATCCCCGCGACTACAGCGCCACAACCATCGACGCGATGCGGAAATATCCCAATATCATGAAGTCCCTCCATCTGCCGGTGCAGTCGGGATCCGACGAGATTCTTAAGCGGATGAACCGCGGCTACACGGCGGACAGCTACCGGAAGCTTTATGATGACATGCGCGCCAAGATCCCCGAGATCACATTCACGACCGACCTGATCGTCGGCTTCCCCGGCGAAACCGATGAACAGTTCCAGGCAACCCTGGACCTTGTCGATTACTGCCAGTTTGACCTTGCCTATTCCTTTGTCTATTCCCCGCGGGCCGGCACCCCGGCGGCGCGGATGGAGGACAGCATTCCTGCGGAGGTCAAAAAAGAGCGCCTGCAGATTCTCAATGACCGTCTTTCCGCCATTGCCGCAACGCGCAACGCTGCATATCTGGGCAGAAAGGTCAGGGTATTGTGCGAAGGGCCGTCAAAGAAAAACGCGGCTGTGTACAGCGGCTACAGCGAAGAAAACAAGCTGGTCAATTTCACCGGACCGGAAGGCCTGGAAGACCGGATTGTCGATGTTGAAATCACAGAGACCCACAGCTTCTCCCTTGACGGAAAAGCTGTTTGATTGACAGTGTTTTTACACTGCCTTTTAAGTTATAATAATAAAAAGCTACAGCGTTTTTAATCGTGTAAACGGAGGAAATATAATATGAGCAAAGTGCGCATTTTTGCTCTTGGCGGACTTGATGAAGACGGCAAGAACATGTATGTTGTGCAGAACAATGACGATCTGTTTGTCATGGAATGCGGCATGAAATATCCCGAGACCGGTCAGCTCGGTGTTGAGATGATCATTCCCGATTTCCGCTTTCTGAGCGAAAACAAGGACAGGATCAAGGGTGTTTTCATCACCCATGGCCATGATGACGTAATGGCGGCGCTGCCTTCGCTGCTGCAGGAACTGCCGAAAGTTCCTGTCTACATGGCTCCGCTTACCGCTCTGATGTTTGAGAGAAAAGCGAAGAAAGCAGGCCTGCGGGATCTGAATATCCACCGCGTCATGCGCAATGCCCACTTCAAAATCGGCAAGACTGAAATCATCACCTTCGGCACGACCCAGTCGATCGCCGACGGTTTCGGCGTGGCCATCAAAACAGCGGACGGCTATGTTGTCTATTCCAGCGAATTCATCGTTGACTATGATACCAAGAACGAAGCCTTCCGGATGGACATCACCAATATCACCAATCTCGGTTCCAATGGCGTCCTCGCCCTGATGTGCGAGTCGGTCGGTTCCACCCGGGCCGGCCACAGCAGTCCCAGCCATAAGATCTCACCGGTCATTGAACCGTATTTTGAGAATACAAAGGGCCGCATGTTCATCACCCTGTTCAACCAGAACATCTACCGGGTGATTGAAGTCATCGAGCTGGCCAACAAATACAACCGCCGGGTCATGATCTATGACACCGAACTGCGCGAGCTGATGAATGACATGGCAAAACTGGGATACTACCATATCCCGGCCGGTCTGGAAGTGGCCCAGAGCTCCTTTACCAATGACCTTGAGAATGTCCTGATCATCATTGCCGGCACCGGCTCCTCGATCTTCCGCAAGGTGCACCGCATCGCCTCCCATGAAGATGACAGGATTGAACTGAGAAACAGCGACACCGTGATCATCGCTTCCCCGGCCGTTCCGGGCACCGAAAGGGAAGAGGCGGTCATGGAAGACGACCTCTACAAGGAAGCAGGCAGGGTTCTTACCGTTGACTCCAAGCGGATGTTCTCCATGCATGCCTCCATTGAGGACCTCAAGATGATGATCTACCTGATGAAGCCGAAGTATTACATTCCGGTCAAGGGTGAATACAGACAGCTGATCGCCAACGCCAACATCGCCCTCGACATGGGCTACAGCGCGGCCAATATCATCGTCATGGACAACGGCCAGGTGGCTGAAATCAATGACGGCGTCCTCGCCCGCAGCTTTGACGAGGTTCCGGTCGACAACATCATGGTTGACGGCAATGACAAGCTCGATGAAAGCGGCATGATCCTCAAGGACCGTGAGCTCCTTTCCACCGACGGCGCCATTGTTGTCGGCATTGTGATCAACCATGGCACAAAGGAAATTATCGGCGGACCTGATGTTCAGAGCCGAGGTGTGATATACTTAAAGGACGCCGATTACATCGTCAAGGAAATCGGCAATATTATGGAACGGACGATCGACGAGGCTGTCGCGGCCACCGACGCCCTGGACGGCATCGCCGCGGCCCGCGACAGCGCGGCCGTGCGGGCCATGGCCGACCAGGCGCGGGGGAGCACGCTGCTGGCCGCCGGTGACGCCGGCGCGGCCGTCGACCGGGAAGCCGGCCTTGCCGCCGGTGAGGT
>JAUNJW010000006.1 GCA_030533035.1 Erysipelotrichaceae bacterium | reverse complement strand
TGAAGCGATTGCACGCAGTGATAACGGCGAGATCGACGGCAGATGGACAATTGATGAAAAACCTCTCTTTGACCATGACGGCGGTCATGGAATGATCTTCACGGATGAAAACGGAAAAGAATATCTTGTCCTTCATCAGCCCAATGACACCCCGAATGAAAGACCGGTGCTGATCGAGTGCGATCTCAGTTCCGTTTGATCCGGCCAATGAAAGCAGAGTGCATTCATGAGAACGCCTGTCCGGGAAAAATGATGTGTTTCTGAAAAAAGTGACTATAATGATTGTCATGAAAGAAACGCTGCGTTTTATCAAATTCACATTCTTCTCAATCAGCGCAGGACTGATCGAGATCGGCACATTCACATTAATGAATGAAATCCTGCACGCGCCTTACTGGCTGTCCTATCTCTGCGGTCTGGTCCTGTCGGTTCTCTGGAACTTTACGCTGAACCGGAAATTCACGTTCCAGTCCGCCGGCAATATTCCGGCTGCGATGTTAAAGGTCGCGATATCTTACGCTGTCTTTACACCGCTGTCCACATTGCTGGAACACTGGCTGACGATGGGACTGGGGCTGAATGAATATATCGCCACAGCCATTAACATGATTCTGAACTTCACAACGGAATTCCTGTATCAGCGGTATTACGTTTTCGCAAAGACAATCGACACAAATGTAAGAAAGGGATGAACATGATCCGAAGGCACAGCGAAAGCTGTGCTTTTTACATGCATGTAATAAAAAAACAGAAAGTAAACTATCCTGTATATATTCAAGCCCATTGAGCGCAGCTGCCGGGAAATGCTATGATGGGTAAAACACTGAACATTTCAGAATAATCAGATTTAAGGAATGGTGATTTTATATGAAAAGATCCTTTGCTTTCAGACGGATGGCAGGACTCCTGTTGCTTGTCTGCGTGATGATCCTGGCTGTATTTTTGAGAACCGGCCGTGTCCGCGCGGAAGAAGCAGACGAAATAATGCCTGATAACACCCTCCCTGTTGTTTATCTGGACATCGATGAATCACAGGGCACCGTTGAAGACATGATCACAAGCGACGAGCACAGCGCATACTGCTACGGCACAGTCAGTATTGAAGTTCCGGAAGGTTTTCATTATTCCGATTTCCCGGATCTGCCCTGTGAAAGTGTTGAAGGACTCGCCATGAGCATCCGCGGCCGCGGCAATTCCACCTGGCAGAAAGCGGATAAGAAAGCATTCAAGATCAAGCTTGACAAGAAGGCGGAGATTTTCGGTTTCGGCAAAAACAAGCACTGGGTGCTGCTGGCCAACGCTCTGGATGAAACCCTGTTAAGAGACAGGATCAGTGCCTGGCTCAGCGATCAGCTGGACTTTGAATTCACCCCGCGCGGTGTTCCGGTGGATCTGGTGATCAGAGGCGAAGAATACGGCGAACATTACCTCGGCAGCTACTATCTGAGTGAGAATGTCCGGGTTGACACGAACCGTCTCGAAATTGATGAACTGACTGAAGAAGACACAGAGGAACCGGCCATTACCGGCGGCTATCTGCTCCAGCATGGTCTGCAGGTGAAGGATTGGTCACCTGATAAATTCCGGACAGCGCGCGGCGTCAGCTGGGCAACCCACACGCCTTCCTTCGATGTTGAAGGGGACAATCTGACAGCCGGTGAGGGTGAAGAAGAAACTGAGCCTGTTCTGGAGGAAAACTATACCGGAGCGGAACTTGGGGATGCTTATGAGAATCCTGTTCAGCAGAAGTATATCCAGGACTATATGCAGATGGTGGAGGACACCCTGTATGAAGGCGGAACAGCGTACAGGGATCTTTTCGATATGAGATCGGCAGCGCTTTACTGGTGGATGCAGGAATTCCCGCTGAACGCGGATGACTACGGAACCGGCAGCTACTATGTCTATAAAAAGCGTGACGTTGACGGTGTTCTGGGCAAGCTGTTCACCGGCCCATGCTGGGATTTCGATTTTGCCTGGGACAATCATTTCATAACAGAAGGATTCGGAGCGCCGCATAAATGGCTGTATCCGATGTTCTGCGACCAGGAAGAAGGAGGAATGGCGCAGGAAGTGATCAATGTGTGGCCGGCGGTCAGGGAAAATATTGCTGAGATGATCCGTGACGGCGGACTGATTGATCAGTATTACGAAGAGACAAAGAATTCCGCTGCCCTGGATCATCAGATCTGGCATCCTGAAAATACAGACTTTGACTACAAGAAAGAAGTTGACGAGCTGAAGGACTGGATCACAAAGCGCCTTGCCTGGGTGGACGCGAATCTGGATGAGGTTTTCAATGTTGCCCATACCGTCACATTCATGCTCGACGATGAAGTATTTGCCGTTGAGTACCAGGAGGATGGCCTGCCTGTGGATACAGCAATGCACAAGGTTCCGGAAAAAGAAGGCTATGTGTTTGTCGGCTGGGAATATGAAGACGGAGAGATTGCCGAAAGTGAAATCATGGTCAGAAGGAATATCGTCCTTACCGCGAAGTATCTCAGCGATGAGGAGGTGACACATGGCGAAGATATTCTCTTCCGCAAAAACAACGATGTTGTTCAGATCCTGCCGTTTGTCAAACAGTATGCGATCAATTATGAGGTGATTCCTGCCGACGCCATTGACCAGACTGTCGAATGGTCAGTTTCAGATGAAAGCTTTGCATCGATTGACAGCAGCGGAACAGTTTCCTTCAGCGAACCGGGCGAAGTCACCATTTACGCAAAGCTGAAAAACGGCGTTGTCAGGGAGTTTAAGCTGACAGTTGTCGAAGGGGAAATTCCGAAGCCGGAATCTGTTTATCCTCTGGAGGAAACGATTTATATGACCGTCGGAGAGATGAAGGGATTCATTGTGGATACGGTTCCGTCTCCGGCGAAAATCATACGCTATGACTATTTCTCGGATGATAAAAATGTCGTGACTGTGGATAATTACGGCTGCCTGACAGCCACCGGCCCGGGCGAGACAAAGGTCCGCCTGAATGCATTTGATTCCTGGGACAATCCGACAATTCTGGAAGCAGAGATCACAGTCATCGTCACAGAGGAAGAACCTGAACCGGAGCCTGAGATTGTCTACACAGTTGTAAGCGGGGATCAGAGCACATGGAAGCAGGGGTCAGAAGACGGGTTCACCATTATCATCAAACGCTCGGCAAATGATGAAGAATGCTTCAGCCATTTCAAAGACGTCCAGATTGACGGAAAACTTCTTGAAAGAGACAAGGATTACACAGCCGTCTCCGGCAGTACTGTCATCACAGTCAAAGCCTCTGCCCTGGAGAAACTGGCAGTGGGTGAGCATACAATCACCGCAGCTTTCGATGACGGCTCAGCTGAAACAAAGGTTGTGATTGCCGCAAAGGACGCGGAGACAGCGCCCGACACATCTGATCACAGAGACAACTCATGGCCGGCATATCTTGGCGCTTCCCTGATTGTCTTCGTGCTTGCGTTTGCCGTCAGAAGAAAGTACGCCGGTACACGGTAAACTGAAAAATGTTTTCCAGAGAATCCTGCGGCGGCAGGATTCTTTAATAATGAAAAAGGCAGAAGAATCTTCGCAGTTCTTCTGCCTGGCATTCATTCTGATCTGTCTGTCAGATGTGCGCGGTAAATGTATAGCTGCCGGAACCTTTATGACATCTGTTTCCGTCCGGAAGCACAATCTCTGCTTCGGTGTTTGCGGGAATTGTGACATTGAGTGTGAATGTTCCGTTTTCACATTTCCATTCACTCATGATTGTTCCGTATTCAGATTCGAATGAGCGGGCAGCACTTGTAATACGGGGATCGGGTCTGGGTTCAACCCGGAAAGACTTATAGCCTGCTTTTTCAGGTACAATGCCGCCGATGTTTCTGAACATCCAGTCATCCACACAGCCGAATGCGTAATGATTGAGACTGACTGCCAGCGGTGTTCCGTCCGGTTTGGCTGAAATCCAGCTTTCCCAGATGGTTGTGGCGCCATGGTCGACTTCATAGAGCCAGGAAGGACACTGATCCTGGAAGAGAATATCATACGCCTTCTTTTGATATCCGTTTTCGCACAGTGTGTCAAGAATGACCGGTGTGCCGAGGAAGCCAGTATCCAGACAGCCGTTGTTTTCGTCGATCTTTGTGATCATTTCTGATACAAAGGCATCTTTCAGCTGATCCGGCACAAGTCCGTAATGAAGAGGAATGATATAGGCTCCCATGACATCCACAGGCATTTTACCGTCTTCAGTGATAATGCCTTTGGCAAACGCATCACGCATTTTTTCCGCTTTGTCTTTGTAGTATGCCGCGTTTTCCTTTTCATCGAGAAGCTCGGAAATCATGGCGAAATTCTTCATGGAAAGATACCCGTATGTCGGGGAAATGTATTTCTTTCCTTCGTCAATGCTCCGCTTCATGTCTGAGCCGCCGCCGATTCCATCTTTTGTCCGGCTGGGAATCAGCCATTCACCGTAATGGAAACCGGTATTCCAGAGATACCGGTCCACTTCCCTGGGGATCTTTTTATTGCCGCGGTATTTCGAAGCGCAGGTGAGGATAAAGTCACACCATCTCTTCATGGTTTCGTACTGGTCCCTGAGAATTTCAAGATTGCCTGTCTGTTCATACATGGCGAGAGGAACGAGGATGCAGGCATCTCCCCAGCCGGCAGGACCGACACTTCCCTTGAATCCGCCGACCATTTTCAGCATTCTGCCAAGATCCTTGTACTGCTGGTTTTCCGGGACGACCATCGGAACAGCTCCGTCATCTTTCTGGTCAGCTGTTACATTCTTCAGCCATCTTGTCAGAAGGCCGGTTGTGTCCTCATTCTGAAGAGAAGTTGCAGCGTAAATACCGATGTCGCCGGTCCATCCGGCTTTCTCTCTCTGCGGACAGTCGGTCGGAATCGACAGCATGTTGGATCTCTGCGACCAGCGTGTGTTTTCATACAGGCGGTTGATTCTTGCGTCGGAAGTCGTGAATGTGCCGGTTTCATCTTTTTCCGTCGAGACAGCGACAGCTGTGAAATCATCCGGATTGACTGTATCAAGGCCGCTGATCCGGATATACCGGAAGCCATGGAAGGAGAACTTTGCCTCATAGACTGCTTCCCTGCCGTCTGAAATATAAACAACTTTCTGATCAACACCCTCGCCGATGCCTGCCATGCCGAGGATGTTGTTGAAATAATTGCCTTCAGTATCAGGAATTTCAAAATGCTCCAGTGTGACCGCTGCACCTTTGGGAACATTGACTTTAAAACGGACGTGGCCGGCAAGGACCTGGCCGAAGTCAATAATGTGCTCACCTTTTGGGGAAACATAGTATTTCTTTGCGGGAATTTCACAGACTGCTTTCACCGGTCTGCCGGTCTGAACGGCAAGCGCTCTGACATCCTTTTTGCCGGTTCTGACGGACTGCCAGTCTCTGTCATCAAATGCCGGCGTATCCCAGCCTGGAATTTCCCTGTTTGCGTCATATTGTTCGCCGGCGAAAAGATCAGAGAAACAGACCGGGCCGGACGTGCATTTCTCACTTCCGTCGGAAGCGAAGATTTCCGAGCTGCCGTCTGCATATGTGACTTCAATCTGGTAGAAGATTGCATGCGGCTGGGCGGCGGTCTTTTTATCCATGGTTGTCACGGGACAGAAATACCAGCCGTCTCCCACATGCATGCCAAGGACGTTTTCACCCTCGCGGATCAGGTCAGTTATGTCATAAACCTGATAGCAGTGATATTTGTCATAAGATGTATACTCCGGCGCGAAGAGTCTGTTATCTGTTTCTGTGCCGTTGACGGATGCTTCGTAAATACCGCGGCATGTTGCGTACAGTCTTGCTGAAGAGACTTTTCCTTTTGTGCTGAACACTCTTCTGAAGAGGGTTGCCGGCGGCTGATTGCCGAATCCTTTTTTTCTCTTTGAGGGTTTTGCCGGGTTTTCAACCCAGACAGCTTTCCAGTCTTCCGGATACAGGAAGGCTGTTTCAAACCACGTTTCCGCTTCTGCCGTATTTCCGTGATTATCAGTGACAGTAACGTTCCAGGTATACCTTGTGCGTGATTTCAGGGGAATTCCGGCGTAAGGAATAAACACGGACCGGTCGCTTTCACATAAGCCTGTGTCCCAGACAGTATTATCCTTGTCTTTCAGAACCAGGCGGAAGGATTTCTGGACTGTGTTTTCCACATCGCTTTGCAGTTTCCATGAAAAATATGGTTTTGTGTCAATGCCAAGCAGTTCTTTTTCATGATTTGTTTTCAGATCATACAGTTTCATAATGCCTCCATTGATTGATCTTGCTTAAAATGATTTTTGTTTCTATTCTTAGTATAAGCAGTAGTTTTCAGCAGATTAATGCATAAAATTGCGCGATATATTGCACAATCGTGCTGTGAGGTTTGTATGTATGAAGAGTATCCGATGATCCATTATGAGTTCGGCCAGCCGGAATCGGATTTTTCTCTGATTTCGGACCATACAGGTACAGTTTCGGAAACAGAGAAAAACGCGTGGAGTCTGGTCGTAAATGCCGAATACAATCTGCGCGGGTATGTGGATGTGCTTCCGTTTTTTCCGCAGCCTGATGATGTCTTCCACCGGCAGATGCATCTGCAGTCGTTTTCGCATATGCACTCTCTGAAGGATTACTATACCAGCCGGCATGATACAGATTCCTGGCTGCTGGTCTGGACCAACGGCGGCCGCGGCGTGCTGGAATATGGGGGAAGTTCGTATATGTCTGATGAAGGCGACCTGTTCTGGATTGACTGTCATGAAATGAACAGCTACCGCACTGAAGGAGAGTTCTGGGAACACACAGATATCCACATCAACGGAACCGGGATCGGGCTTTTGTACCGCACTTTTGCCCAGAAGGAAAGTCCTGTTCTGAGGCGTGCGCAGATCCCTTTTTTCAAAGCTGATCTGAAAGCTCTTCTGGATGCTTGCGTCACCATGGACGCCAACCGGACACTGCGTACCTGCCACAGCATCGAAACAATGCTGGTACATCTGATCCTGGCGGAAAGCGAGAAAGAAAACAGTGCTTCAAACACGCCGAGACTGCAGGCACTGATCCAGTTCATGCACGGACACTTCCGTGAACCGCTCACCATGGACCAGCTTTCACAGCAGGCAGGTTTTTCGAAATATCATCTTTCAAGAGAATTCAAAAAGCTGACCGGTATGCCGCCGAATGAATATCTGATCAGCCTGCGCATCGAGCAGGCAAAACGGCTGCTGATCAACACAGATTTTCCTGTGTATAAGATCGGAATCCTGTCAGGAATTGAAAACGAAGCTTATTTCTCCCGTCTTTTTCATCAGCGCCTGCAGATGACACCTGCTGAATACAGAAAAAGAAACAGACCTGCTTAAGCAATGAAAAAGAAATCCGCGCGGATTTCTTTTTCAGTCAATGCATATGAGTCAATGAATTCAGATATACATCAGGCTCAGGGCGATCAGGATCTGGCCGATGTAGTAAAGCGACAGGTTTGTGACCCTGAGTGAGAATCTCGGGGAGGAACCGAATGTGTTGAGAATCAGCACGATATCACTGACCAGGAACAGCAGGGCGCCGGCAAAGAAGATCATGGTAAATGCGGACGGCGCAGTGACCATGTTGATGAAGGCTGTGCAGTTAAGAAGCACGATTGCGCCGATATAGACAACGCCGAATATTTTGAACGCTGTTTCCGCGGTGATTTTCGCAAAGATCAACTTCATCAATACGGCTGTCAGAACAAGTGCCGAGATAATACTGATGATGCTGTGGGAGTTCATCCCGAATACCGCAGTCAGATAAACGATATGGCCGGCCAGGAAAACGAGGATTCCGGCAAGGAAGACAAGTTTTCCTTTTGCTTTGAAAACATAGCGGAGATTCAGAAGCACATCGGCGATGGCACCCAGGATCAGACCGATGATGATCAGCTTTGATCCATGACCGACCTTTGAAGCCAGGATGCCGAGGATGACGAAGCACAGGGATGCTGTGCCCTTGAGGAAAGTCGCGGCAACATCTTTTCCAAGATGTTCCACGTAAATAAAGAGCGCCGCAATGAAAAGGCACAAAGGAATCAGTATAAACATAAGATTATTTCTCCGGAACTGTTTCTCCGATTCCATTGTAGCGGATAAATCAGGCTGCGGGAATGGCTGTGTATGCATGAGCGTTCCCAGATTGGAAATTTAAAGAAAACAGGATGAAGTTTTCCTTCATCCTGCAGTCTGTTTCTGCTTACTCGGCGCTGACAAGCTCAATTCTGAAATTGAGTTCCTTGCCGGCCATCTGGTGGTTGGCGTCAAGGGTGATATTGACGTCGTCCTTCGCGGTGACTGTGACCGGGAAGCGTCTGCCCATTTCATCAGAAACCATGACTCTCTGGCCGACCGTGAGCGCTTCGCAGCCGGGCAGGTCTTTGATTGCGATGACCATAATGGCAGCCGGGTTGGCATAGCCGTATGCTTCTTCGGGCATCAGGTGGACGTCAATGATTTCACCGACTTCCATGTTGGCAACCGCCTGGTCGAAGCCGAGAATCATCATGCCGGCGCCGCAGACGAATTCCAGCGGTTCTCCTCTGTCATAGGAAGAATCGAACTGGGAGCCGTCATTGAGGGTGCCCCTGTAGTGGACCTTAACAGTTTTGCCGACATTCTTGCCGGTGATTTCCGGACGGGCGTGGCATCCCGGACAGCCGCCGCTCTCAGCACAGCCGCCGCAGGCCTCACCGTCTTCATCACTTCCGCAGTGATGGCCTTCTTCGTGGTGGTGATCACAGCTTTCGCCGGCATCAGTCAGGGCATTGTTCAGATAAGCCTGAACCGCGTCATCGCAGCTGCCTTCAGCACCGCCGACAATTTCAATACCTGCATCTGCCAGGGCAGCGCGGGCGCCTTCGCCGATCCCGCCGCAGATCACAACATCAATCTGCCGGCTGCCGAGAAGGGAAGCCAGAGCGCCGTGGCCCTGTCCTTCAGAAGAGATGACTTCTGAGGAAACCACCTGGCCGTTTTCGATATCGTATACCTTGAAGCTTTCAGTCTTTCCGAAATGCTGGAAGATATTTCCGTTTTCATAAGTGACAGCGATTTTCATTTATTTTTCCTCACTTTCGCAAGGACTATCATACACAATCTTCCTCTTTTGACAAAGCAAAACATTTTCAGTGCATTTCATGGCATATGCAGGCAGGGGGCATGCTATTGTGGAGGCAGGAGAATTTGCTATGCAGTACAGAAATGATAAGAATGGAACACCGCTGTCAGTGCTCGGCTTCGGCTGCATGCGTTTTACAAAGAAGGGAAACGCCATTGACATTGACAAAGCAGAAAAAGAAATCCTTACGGCATACCGGGCCGGGGTCAACTACTATGACACCGCCTATCTCTACAGCGGCAGTGAAGCCGCCCTCGGCGAGATCTTTGAGAGAAACAATCTCAGGGACAAGGTTCATATCGCCACCAAGCTGCCCCAGTATATGATCAACAATGCCGCCGCCCTTGAAAAGACATTCAATGAAGAACTGTCCAGGCTGCGCACAGACTACATCGACTATTATCTGATGCACCACATGACAGACGTTGCCATGTGGGAGAAGCTCAAGGCCATCGGGATCATTGACTGGATCAGGGAAAAGAAGGCCTCCGGCGCAATCCGCAATATAGGCTTTTCATACCACGGCAATACCGATAATTTTCTGAAGATTCTCAACGACTATGACTGGGACATCTGCCAGATTCAGTACAACTATCTCGATGAAGTGACCCAGGCCGGCCGGGCAGGTCTTAAAGCCGCGTATGAAAAAGGCATTCCGGTTGTGATCATGGAACCCCTGCGCGGCGGCAAACTTGTCAATATGTTACCCGAAGGGGCGAAGAAAGCCATGGCTGAGAGCGGCCGTTCCTGGAGCCCGGCAGAGTGGGGCTTAAGATGGCTGTATGACCAGCCGGAGGTCACGGTTGTGCTTTCAGGCATGAACTCCGAAGAGATGGTCAGGGAAAACTGCCGGGTGGCCGCGGAAACTCTTCCTCACAGCCTGGAAGAAAAAGACTTCGCTGTCCTGGAAGAAGTGAAAAAGAAAATCAATGAAAATGAAAAAGTCGGATGCACCGGCTGCCGCTACTGCATGCCGTGTCCGAAAGGCGTTGATATTCCCGGAATCTTCCGCGCCTACAATACAATGTATACCGAGTCAAAAAGCCAGGGCAGATCCCAGTTTATCCAGACTGTCGGCCTGACCAGAAAGCCTGCCTTTGCGGATCAGTGCATAAAGTGCGGAAAATGTGAACAGCACTGTCCCCAGAGCATTCCGATCCGTGAAAAACTCGTGGAGGCGGACAAAGCGCTCAGACCGTGGCCCTATAAAATCGCCATCAATCTTGCCCGGTATTTCATGTTCAGAAAAGTGAAGTGATATTCTGTCTTTTTAAAGCGGCACACATCATGCGGCCGCTTTTCAGGTGAATTGTGAATCGGCCAAGATGCACTTTTTCCTTCCATCAGGCTCATGTATCATTAAATATGTAAAACAGGGAGGATCTGCCATGCTGTTCAGAAAAGTCAGAGTCAGCCATTTTGATGACAAAAACAGACTGTACCGCGTTATGTATGTCCCGGAAGATATCATCCTCGATGAATTCGCCCGGTACATCATGCGCACATTCCATGCAGTTGAAGGACATCTGTATGAGTTTTCAAGAGGAAAACACATATATGGGAAATCAGAATTTTCGGATCATTTTTCTGAATGGTCAGACATCTGTGAAAGCAGGCTCCTGGATCCCGGAAACACATATAAATTTGTCTATGATTTCGGCGACTGGTGGGAGTTTGAAGTCCGCATCTATAAAAAGACAGAAGAAATCGAAACCGGAAACCGTGTCATCGTCCTGGAAGGAAAAGGCGCCGGCATCTGGGAAGACAACCGCACGGGCTATCTTGCCCTGATCAGCGGCGATTTCCCCGAAGATCAGAGTGAAGATGATGAAGAAAACGAATACTACATGCCCTGGAACCTGGATCTTGAAAAGGCAGGGGAAACATTCAATGACATTGATCCGGAGGATGAAACAGATTATCTGAATGCGTTCAGGTATGAAGCCAAACTGGCTTCAGAAATAATCTGGCGGGAATTCAACAGACTCTACGATACTGCGGAAGATCTCTTTATATATCCGGGCAGCGACGGTCTCGCCTGGCTGAAAGTCTGGGAAGAATTCAAAATGGTCTGTCAGCAGCTGAAGGAAGAGGGAAAACTGCCGGAAACATTTGAACAGCTTTGCGCTGAGCAGGAAGATTTCAGCGGCGACCGTCTGCCGGAAAACCTGGCAGATGAACTGCCTGAGTACAGTTTGTATAAAGAACTGTGGCAGATCATGGATGAACTGGAAACGATGTTCAGACCGGACGGCATCACCGAATTTGAAATCATCCGCGGCAAGGCGGAAGCGCTCAGGGGCATGGGCAGAAAAAAAGAAGTACTGGCTTACGCGAAGGATGTCAGTGAACAATATCCTGAGAACTATTATGTGAAAAGCGTGCTGCTGCGGGCATACCGCCTGAACGGAAAGAAGAAGGAAGGCACTGATTTCATGAAGGCAGTTCTGGAAAAAGAACCGGAATGCACAGAAGAGAATTATGCTTTCTACAAAGCTGCCGGTGAGTTTGCGGCCTATGCCGGAAATAAAACCCTGGCGAAAAAACTCAAAGATTCCGTTGAGCGTGAAGATCAGCGCCAGATGGATGAGCTTGAGAGGGAATTCGGTATCTATGATGAGTACGATGACAGCTTTGATGATGGCGATGAGATATTTACAGACGAACTCGCCGGTCTTGCACAGGCTGTCCGGAATCACTGCCGCAAGGGAAACAAAGAATCATTCACGGAGCTGCTGGACAGGCTTGAGGATCTTGCTGAAAATGACGGGTATATCTTCGCCTCTGCCATCAATCCGGGTGAAAACAATGAAAGTCTCAGTATGTTAATCGTGAGAGATCCGGACGGAAAGCCATTTCTTTCGCTGTTTACCGAACCGGCGGATGTCCTTCCTCCCGGACATTCCTTCATCGTCCTGCCTGTTCTTACCATGCTGAAGGAATGCGCTGACTCTGATATGGAAGGAATTGTGTTCGATTACCACCTGAAGGAAAAATACAGCGCGGTTTTGACAAAGGAACAGATCCGCGGTCTTCTGAAATATTTCGAAGATCATGGAATCTTGGATGATGACGGGGAAACAGATGACTGTTCATGGGCCTGATGGAAAATAATAAAGCTCAGGCAAAGAATATGCAGGAATATATAGAGTGCAGAAAAAGCGATAACAATGCCATCAGCCTGAAAGGCAGGATCAATTCTTTTAACGCGCCCATGGCGGAAAAGGCACTGAATGACTTATGCAGAGAAACACAGGACGTCATTCTGGACTGCGAAGAACTGGAATATACAGCCAGCAGCGGGCTCAGAATTTTCCTGGCCATGTCAAAAAAACACAGGATGACCCTGGTCAACGTGCAGCCGGCTGTCTATGAGGTGCTTGAACTGTCCGGCTTAACGTCGATCATGGATGTTCATAAGGCATTCAGGACAGTCTCTCTTGAAGGCTGCGAGGTGATCGGTGAAGGCGCCAACGGCATTGTATACAGGCTTGATCCGGAAACTGTCATCAAGGTATTCAGACAGAAAGATGCTCTTTTGGATATTGAAAGGGAAAGAAATCTTGCCAGAACAGCGCTGATTCTCGGTATTCCGACTGCCATTGCCTATGATACTGTCCGGGTTCCGGACGGCAGGTACGGGGCGGTATATGAAATGCTGGCATCGAAAAGCTACGCGAAGCTGCTGAAGGCAAAAGAAAAGACCGTGGATGAAATCGCGGATATGAGCGTACAGCTGCTCAGAATCATTCATGCGGCCGAAGCGCAGCCGGATGTGCTGCCTTCCATGAAGCAGATTGCCCTGGGCAGGGTGGAGGAAATACGGCCTTATCTGAGCACAGGCGAATGTGAGCGGCTGAAGTCGTTCATTGATTCGCTGGCTGACAGCAGGCATCTGCTGCACGGGGATTTTCATATTAAAAATGTTCACTGGAACAATGGTGAAAGCATCCTTCTGGATATGTTTACACTCTGTACCGGCGATCCGCTGTTTGAACTGGCCGGGGTATATTACACATACCGGTCTTTCGCTGATCTTGATCCCGACAATGCCGTGGGCTTTCTGGGGATTACGCCTCAGGAGGCTTTCGGACTCTGCGATCAGATCATAGAAAAGTATTACGCGGATCGTTCTGAGCAGCCGGCAGCGGCATATGACGGAATCAGGCTGATCGCATACTGCCGTCTGCTGAGGTTCACTTTGAAGGCATCACATTATGACAGCCAGTTCAGGGAAAAGCAGATCCGCCATTGTCAGAAAATGATTTCTGTGTATCTGGACAGAATATACGGCACACAGCAGGAGGACTCATGAAGAAAAGGATTTTATGCTACGGCGATTCAAATACATACGGTTATGTACCGGCAGGAAACGGCAGAAGATATTCTGAAAATGTCCGCTGGCCGGCAAAACTGGGCCGACTCCTCGGGAAAGACTATACCGTGATTGAAGAAGGCCTGCCGGGAAGAACGGCAGATCTCTGTGAAGAATTCCCCTGGAAAGAAGGCTATTCATATCTGTATGCGGCGCTCAGCACCCACCGGCCGATCGATATGGCGGTGATCATGCTGGGCACAAATGACACGAAAAAGTCATTTCAGCGGGACGCCCGGGCAATTGCGGAAACAGTCGGCAGTATTGTCGAAGACACCCGGGACTTCCTGATGGAAAAGCAGGGATATTCCCCGGAAATACTTCTGGTCAGTCCGCCGCCGCTGGATCCCGCTGTCTGCCGGGGAGCTTTCGCCGGTGATTTTGACAGCAGGTCCGTACAGGTTTCTCTCCAGCTGAAAGAGGCGTATCAGGATATCGCTGAAAAGACAGGCTGCCTGTTTCTCGACGCCGGGGAATATGCCTCCGTCAGTAAAAAAGACGGCGTTCATATGGAGCCGGAAGGGCATCTGAAACTGGCGACCGGCATTTATCAGGCGATGTCGGAATGGTATGCGGAACACCCGTCGGATACCGATGAAAAGCACCTGGCAATGATTGAAGAGAAATAAAAAATGAAGCTCATTGCTTCATTTTTTTCAGCCTTTGACTGTTTTCAGGACTTCTTCAAGGTCCTGCTTCGGAGATTCGTTGAATTTGATGTCAATGCAGTCACCCTCGTCATAGCGGGGAATGATGTGGAAGTGCAGATGCTCAACTGTCTGGCCGGCGCTTTCACCGCAGTTGGTCAGAATATTGACGCCCGAAGCCCTGCAGTTGGTGACAATCTGTCCGGCCAGCTTTCTGGCTGTACTGACACAGGCGATGACAGACTCATCATCTGCTTCAATGATGTTTTTCATATGCTTTTTGGGCATAACAAGGGTGTGGCCGTAAGTGACCTGGGAAATGTCCAGGATCGCCAGGACTTTTTCATCTTCATATACAACGGCCGACGGGATTTTATGATCGATAATATCGCAGAAAATACACATGCTGGAAATCCTCCTGCCAAAAATTATAACAGACCGGGAAGAATTCGGCCGAAAAAGAACCGGGTTTTCCCGAAGGGTTTCTTCCGTCTCTGTTTGAACCTGATTCCCGGCGCATTGAAATGACAGTCAGCGTTATTTCTGGTTTCTGGAATTATTTCCGTTAATGTCATCGCGGGTTCTTGTGCATATGACAAATTACATGCACGCATAGGTGCAAATGGAAACTGTTCGATGATATAATAATTCTACTGTTGAAAACAACACGGAGGGTATAATGAAAAAACTCACTAAACTGGCACTCGCTGCCCTGATGTCCGTTTCCGTTATGGCATGCGGAACATCGGATCAGCCTGCATCCTCAGGCGACGCTCTTTTCAAGGCGGGAACCTATGAAGCGGAAGCTGACGGCTTCGGCGGAAGCGCAAATCCTGTCCATCTGAGCGTAACTCTTACAGACAGCGCAATCGAAAGCATTGAGTACACGGCTGACGGTGAAACACCGACAGTCGGCGGCGCTGCTCTGCCCAAACTGGTTGAAAACGTTCTGGCTGCCCAGTCACCCAACATTGACGGTGTTTCCGGCGCCACAGTTACTTCCACTGCATTCTTTGCCGCTCTTAACGACGCGCTGACACAGGCCGGCGCGGATCCGGCTTCCATCGAACCGAAGGATACCGGCGCTGCTCCTGCTGAAGATATTGAAAAAGAAGCTGATATCGTCATTGCCGGTGCCGGTGGTGCCGGTATGACAGCTGCCATCACAGCTGCCCAGGCAGGCAAAAAAGTCATTATCCTTGAAAAAGGCTCCGTTTCCGGCGGCAACTCCTCTTACGCTACCGGCGGTATGAACGCTGCTGACACACATTATCAGGCAGAACAGGGAATCGAAGACTCCGCTGATCTGTATTATGCCGACACCATGAAGGGCGGCCACGATATCAACAATCCGGATCTTGTCAGAACACTGGCTGAAAATTCATCCGCAGCGATTGACTGGCTCGATTCCATCGGCGCTCCGCTTTCCAACGTCGGTCAGGCCGGCGGCGCTTCTGCAATGCGTCAGCACCGTCCTGTCAATGATGAGGGAAAGATTCTCTCCGTCGGCACATATCTGGTTGAACATCTGACAAACACATGCGGTGATGTCGGTGTTGAAATCATCTACAACGCAAAGGTTGACACAATCCTTGTCGATGAAGGCAAGGCAGTCGGTCTGCACGCGACCGGTGAAGCAGGCAACTCCATCACTGTAAAGGCAAAGGCTGTCATCGTCACAACCGGCGGTTTCGGCTCCAATCCTGACATGATCACAAAATACAGACCGGATCTCGAAGGCTATGTTTCCACAAACGCCCCGACAATCACCGGCGATCTGATTCCGGTTCTTGAAGAAATCGGCGCAGATTTCGTTGATCTCGAACAGATCCAGGTTCACCCGACAGTTGTCCAGAAAGACGGCGCTCTGATTTCCGAATCCCTCAGAGGCGACGGCGCAATCCTGCTCAACAAGTACGGCAAGCGTTTCTGCGACGAAATGAACACAAGAGACGTTGTCTCCGCCCACATTTCCGAACAGGATGATTCCTATGCATGGCTGATCGCTGACCAGAAGATGGCAGATGAATCCACAGTCGTTGAAAAGTATCATTCCAAGGGATACATGGTTCAGTGCGACACACTGGCTGACCTGGCAAAGCTCATCGGCTGCGATGAAGCGACACTCGAAGAAACATTCTCCAAGTGGCAGGCTGCTGTCGCTGCCCAGAATGACACAGAGTTCGAGCATGAAGCAATCACATCTGTTGTCACAGACCTCTCCCACGCTCCTTACTACGCTGTTCAGATCGCTCCCGGCATCCACCACTGCATGGGCGGCGTCAAGATCAACACTGAAGCAGAAGTCATCGATGTTGACGGCGCTGTAATTCCGAATCTCTATGCGGCCGGTGAAGTGACCGGCGGCGTCCATGGCGGCAACCGTCTCGGCGGCAACGCAGTCGCAGACTTCGTGGTCTTCGGCCGTATCGCCGGCGAAAACGCTTCTGAATAATCAGTTTTAACAAGGGTGCCATCCTTCGGAACGGCATCCTTTTTTCTGTCTTTTCCTGTCAGAAAATAGTTGAGGATGAGCAGTTTGTTATGCTTAACAAGGCCGGGTATGGAATGTATAATACTAGGTAGCTGAGACTAACATTGTTAGCTTACAGATCGGAGACAAACATGAAGCTTAACGAACTGAAACCATCTGAAAGCGCGAGAATCCTCACTGTCGGCGGCGAGGGTGCCCTGCGCCAGCATTTTCTGGACATGGGCGTAATTCCCTCCGCGGAAGTCACCTGTGTCAAGCTGGCGCCGATGGGGGATCCCATGGAACTGCGGCTGCACGGGTATGAACTGACCCTGCGGCTTGAGGACGCGTCAAAGATTGAAATAGAAAAGATCAGCGCCGAATCCATGAAGGAAAACCTGCGCAGATCACAGAAGAAAGAAGCCATCCATCCCGGAATCGGCGAAAAGAAAGACCGCCAGGAAACGGAAGTACTTTCGAAAACAGACCCGGTTGTCTTTGCCCTGGCCGGCAACCAGAACTGCGGCAAAACCACGCTGTTCAACCAGCTGACCGGTTCAAACCAGCATGTCGGCAATTTCCCGGGTGTGACTGTGGACAGAAAGAGCGGAACGATCAAAGGATATCCCAACGCGGAAGTCATTGACCTGCCCGGCATTTATTCACTGTCACCGTACTCATCCGAAGAGATTATTTCCCGCCGTTTCATCATTGAAGAAAAACCGACTGCCATCATCAACATTGTCGACGCGACCAACATCGAAAGAAATCTGTATCTCAGCATGCAGCTGATGGAACTCGGTGTGCCGATGGTTATCGCTCTCAATATGATGGATGAAATGGAAGGCAACGGCGGCCATATCCGCATCAATGAAATGGAGGAAATCCTGCAGGTGCCGGTTGTGCCGATCTCCGCGATCCGCAACCAGGGCATCCAGGAACTGACATCCCATGCCATGCATGTGGCAAGATACCATGAAGTGCCCGGCCGCAATGACTTCTGTGAAAAGAACGACCACGGCGGCGCTGTTCACCGCTGCATCCACTCAGTCATGTACATGATTGAGGACCATGCCGAGGCAGCCGGCATTCCGCTGCGCTTCGCGGCATGCAAGATGATCGAAAATGACGCGGTGGTCAGGGAGGCGCTGAAACTGGATGCGAATGAACAGGAAGCGATTGAAAAAGTCATCCGCCAGATGGAACAGGAAAGAGGCCTGGACCGGGCGGCGGCGATCGCCGATATGAGATATCTGTTTATCCAGAGGCTGTGCGATGAGACGGTCGTCCATCCCCGTGAAAGCAGGGAACATATCCGCAGCGGGAAAATCGACAGCCTGCTGACCGGCAAATATACGGCCATCCCGGTTTTCATCGCGATTATGGGGCTGATCTGCCTGCTGACATTCAACTGGATCGGCGGATATCTGCAGGGACTTGTTGAAACAGGGGTTGACTGGCTGACAAAGGTCGCGGACAATGCCCTGACGGCAGCCAGTGTCAACAGCACCGTGCATTCCCTGGTCATTGACGGCATCTTCGCCGGTGTCGGATCTGTCCTGAGTTTTGTGCCGGTTATTGTCGTCCTGTTCTTCTTCCTTTCTCTTCTTGAAGACAGCGGCTATATGGCAAGAATAGCCTTTGTCATGGACAAGATTCTGCGCCGGATCGGTCTTTCCGGCCGCAGTATCGTACCGATGCTGATAGGGTTCGGATGTACGGTTCCGGCGGTCATGGCAACCCGGACACTGCCTTCGGAAAGA
>JAUNJW010000337.1 GCA_030533035.1 Erysipelotrichaceae bacterium | reverse complement strand
TATTATCGAAATTAATCCGAAAAAATGCCGTGAACTTGCTGAGCAGCTCCCGTATGCCACCATCATCCAGGGTGATGTCTCTGACAGAAAAACACTGGATTCTGAAGACATCGGCGACTATGACGCCGTTGTCTCTCTGACCGGGATGGATGAGCTGAATATTGTCACTTCGCTCTATGCCCATATGCACAATGTGCCGAACATTGTCACCAAGCTCGGCCGCGGAAATGACGGCGATCTGGTGGAAAACATGCCGATCGGCTCAATCATCTGTCCGAAGGAACTGTGTACCATGCATATCGTCCGCTATGTCAGGGCGATGCAGACAAAGGAAGGCGCTGCGCTTTCCATCCACAGAATCGCCGACGGCAGAATTGAAGCGATTGAGTTTATGGCTGACAATGATACAAGACATCTGGGTGAAAAACTCAAGAATGTCAAAACCAGGAAAAACGCGCTGATTGTCTCCATCAGCCATGGCACAACGGCTGAGATCGCCAATGGCGAATCCTGCTTCTATGCCGGCGATACTGTTGTTGTCATCACTGACAAGGACAGCACTATCAATCAGCTGAATGATATCTTCGAGGATGGTCTGTCATGAATCTCAGAATGATGTTACGGATCATCGCGTACATACTGCTTGTGGAAGCGGCGCTGATGCTGCCGTCGCTGGCAATCAGTCTCTATCTTCATGAGACAGCCAGTATCCATGGCTTTCTGATGGGAATGGCCATTATCCTGGCGGTATCGGGTCTTCTGTTCCTGATCACAATCAAAGCCAGCGGTAAGAGGTTCTATGCCAGAGAGGGACTTGTCACAACAGGTATTTCCTGGATTGTCCTGGGTCTGTTCGGCTGCCTGCCGTTTTATCTCTCCGGCGCTATTCCCAGCTATGTAGACGCGCTGTTTGAAATGGTCTCCGGTTTTACCACAACCGGATCTTCCATTCTTAAAAATGTGGAAATCCTGCCGAAGGGAATCCTGTGGTGGCGTTCGTTCTCCCACTGGGTCGGCGGTATGGGTGTCCTTGTCTTCCTGATGGCGATTGTTTCGCTTTCCGGCAAGAACCAGGGATTTACCCTTCATATTATGCGTTCTGAATCACCCGGTCCGGCTGTCGGCAAAATGGTACCCAGAGTCAAGGACACAGCCAAGATCCTGTACTGGATTTATACCGGCCTGACGGTGATTGATATTGTTTTGCTGAAAATAGGCGGGCTGTCATTGTTTGACTCGTGCTGTCTGGCATTCGGTACAGCAGGAACCGGCGGCTTCGGTGTATTGAATGATTCCTTTGCCAGCTACAGTCCGTACATTCAATATGTCACGACAGTATTCATGCTGCTGTTCTCAGTCAACTTCTCCATCTACTATCTGCTTCTTTTGAGAAAGTTCAAAGCGGCAGTCACGGATGAAGAATTCAGACTGTTCTGGACATTGGTATTTGTTTCCATCACCCTGGTTGTCATCAATGTCAGACCGCTTTACGCGACACTGGAGGAAACAATCCGCCACAGCGCGTTTACGGTCGGAACCCTGATGTCCACAACCGGTTATGCCACTACAGACTTTGATCTCTGGCCATCCTTTGCCAAGACCATTGTGGTGCTGCTGATGTTCTTTGGCGCCTGTGCCGGCAGTACCGGCGGCGGCTTCAAGACGATCAGACTCCTGCTTCTTTGGAGGAGCTTAAGAAGAAATATCCATTCTTCCCTGCATCCTTCCGAAGTGCGCGCGATCACAGTCAATAAGCGTCCGATTGATGAACAGATCCTTCACAACACACATGCCTATCTGGTGGCATATGTGATTATTCTGATTCTCAGTGTCCTGGTTGTTTCAATTGACGGCTTCAGCTTTGAAACAAACTTCACAGCAGTTATGGCGACACTGAACAACATCGGCCCCGGTCTTGCTCAGGTCGGTCCGACCTGCAACTTCTCTGGATATTCAAATTTATCAAAGCTTGTCCTGACAGCGGATATGCTGGCGGGAAGACTTGAAATCTATCCGATTCTGATCCTGTTATCCAGAAGCACCTGGAAACGGGCAAGATGATTTTTCAGACCTGCGGAACATTGGTTCCCGGGTCTTTTTCTGTAAAGTTTGATATCTGTATCATTTTTGTGAAACTGCTGCATGTTGTCTGACGACAGATATATTAGATGGAATAAATGTAAACGCC
>JAUNJW010000005.1:8642-18424 GCA_030533035.1 Erysipelotrichaceae bacterium | reverse complement strand
AATGAATTCCAACGCTGTCAATGACAAAAACGGTAATCGCATTATTATAAGTATGCAGTAATGACATAATACAGGTAATGCTTTACAACAATAATTTTGGTAACAACCTTTGCGGCATTCTGGATCGTCTGGGATGCTCAAGAAAAGATCTGGCCGATGAATCCGGTCTCTCCCGGGCATCCATCTCCAGATACTGCAATTCCCAACGCCTGCCACGGAGTGAAGGGAGATCACTCGAGCAGCTGATCACAGGAATCGTGAATCTTGCTGAAAAACTCCAGGCAGATGGTCTTGACCGGAAGACGGTTGAGGACCTGCTCAGGGTCACTGACAAGAAAGATGATTTTGAAGTCATCCGGAACAACTTCAATCTGCTGACTCAGCAGCTGGATGTGAACTATCACAAGCTGGCCGGGTATCTGAATTATGATCCGTCATTTTTATCACGGATCCGTTCAGGCTCAAGACGTCCTTTTGATGTTGAGCACTTTGTCAACGGTGTCGGCGAGTATGCGTCCGAACGTTCCGCCAATCCCCAGTTCAGAAAAGTCCTGTGCTCACTGATCGGTGTCCGTCAGAACAAGAACCTGGACATTTCGAAGGAAGTCAGCAGCTGGCTCTGCGAAAAACACTGAAACCGCCAAAAGATTCTGATTCATCTCAGAGTCTTTTTTTCTTCACTGTTGTACTATTGAATTAAAGAAACAGACCATATAAGGAGATCATTATGAAATGCAGCGAACTCAGATCACAGCAGATGCGGAAACTGGCACCTGAGCTGGATCCTTTACGCATCGGCACCGGCTGGAAAGCAGAAGAGCTTTCCCTTCCACAGATATATATCGAAAGTACTTTCGGCGATTCCCACCCCGGCAGCGGCCATCTTGACAAACTGGTCGAAGCGGCCAGAAAAGGCGTGGCAGCCGGCGGCGGACACGGCGCCAGGTATTACTGCACAGACATGTGCGACGGCGAAAGCCAGGGCACGGACGGAATCAATTACTCTCTGGTCAGCCGTGAGATGATCGCCAACATGATTGAAATCCAGGCAAACGCCACTCCCTTTGACGGCGGTGTCTTCATCGCCAGCTGCGACAAGGGCATGCCCGGTTCCCTGATCGGCATGGCCCGTGTCAACATGCCCTCCATCGTTGTCAGCGGCGGCACGATGAAAGCCGGTCCCGAACTGCTGACACTGAATGAACTCGGCTACTACAGCGCCAGATATGAAAGGGGAGAGATCCCCCTGGAAAGACTGCAGTGGGCGAAGGTGAACGCGTGTCCCGGCTGCGGCGCCTGCAGTTTCATCGGCACGGCCTCAACCATGCAGATCATGGCGGAAGCCCTGGGTCTTTCCCTGCCCGGCTCGGCATTGTTACCAGCTGACAGTCCGGACCTGATCGACTATGCGTTCAATTCCGGAAAGAGAGCGGTTGAACTGGCAAAGGAAGGACTCTGTGTCAAAGACATGGTCACCCTGGAAAGCTTTGAAAACGCCATCCTTGTCCACGCGGCGATTTCCGGCTCCACCAACTCACTTCTCCACCTGCCGGCACTGGCCCATGAATTCGGCATTGAGATTGACGGCGATACATTCGACAGACTGCACAGAGGAGCGAAGTTCCTGCTCGACCTGCGGCCGACCGGCAAATGGCCGGCAGAGGTGTTCTACTATGCCGGCGGCGTGCCTGCCATCATGGAAGAAATCAAGGACCGCCTGCATCTTGACGTCATGACCGTCACCGGAAAGACACTTGGTGAAAACCTGGCTGAACTGAAAACAAACGGCTTCTATGAAAAGTGCCAGAAATGGCTGGACGCGTTCAATGAGAAATTCGGTCTTTCATTGACAAAGGAAGATATTATCCGTCCGGCTGACAAGGCCATGGGAACCGACGGCTCCATCGCCGTCCTCAAGGGAAACCTGGCACCGGAAGGAGCGGTCATCAAGCATACCGCCTGCCCGAAGGAGATGTTCGACGTTGTGCTCAAAGCCCGTCCGTTTGATTCCGAGGAAGAATGTCTTGACGCGGTTCTGCATCATAAAGTCAATCCCGGCGACGCGGTCTTTATCCGATATGAAGGTCCCAAGGGATCCGGCATGCCGGAAATGTTCTATACATCCGAGGCAATCAGTTCAGATCCTGAACTCGGCCGTTCCATTGCCCTGATCACCGACGGCAGATTCTCCGGCGCTTCCACCGGTCCGGTCATCGGCCACTGTTCGCCAGAGGCGATGAGCGGCGGCCCGATTGCTTTGGTGGAACAGGATGACCTGATTGAGATCAATGTTCCGGAAAGGAAACTCAATATCATCGGCGTCAAAGGTGAAAGAAAAACACCGGAAGAGATGGAAGCGATCCTGGCGGAAAGAAAACAGAACTGGGTTCCCCGCAGGTCCAAATACAGAACCGGCGCCCTGAGAATGTTCGCCGAACATGCCGCTTCACCGATGCGCGGCGCGTATCTCGAATTTGAGGACTGATCCGCGGGATCTCCTGAGAACAGGAGAATCCGGCAGCGGGAAGGCTATGAAACAAACTGAATCTATTTTCAGAAAATATTTATTGACGTTATCGGGATCTATCATGTAAGCTAACGTCAATACGAAATGCAGTGACGAGGAAAAAAGCTGGTTCGATGAACGTCTCAAGAGAGATGCCGGCAGGTGAAAGGCATCGGCGCGGATCCAGTACACTGGCCTCCCAGCAGCAAAGCTGAAAAGAAATGAGTAGGCTGCGCCGGCTGCTCCCCGTTAACAGGAGCGCGATTCGCCCGCACGGGCCGATCGTATGAGCGGCTTTCAAGCAATGAGAGTGGTACCGCGGAAGTGATATACAACAGGCTTTCGTCTCTCAGGATATTTATTCCTGAAGTGGGACGGGAGCCTTTTTTCAGGAAACAGACAAAGTGGAAAACAGGGGAGGACAACGTTATGCGTACAGTCAGAGTAAGCGATGCGACACTGAAACAGAAGATCAGCGAGACACTTTCCTTCAGGGAAAAGGTTGAGCTCGTCAGACTGCTCGACAAACTGAAGGTGGATGTGATTGAAATCGGCAGGATTGAGCAGGTCAAGGCTGACAGTCTTTTCATCAAGACGGCGGCCGACGCTGTCAGCGGCAGTACTGTCTCGGTTGAAACACTCTGCTCAAAAGAAAGCATTGAAATGACATGGGACGCGCTGAAAAACGCGAAAAAGCCGCGGCTTGCGATCAAGGCGCCGGTTTCTCTTGTCCAGATGGAATATCTGTATCACAAAAAGCCCGAAGCTGTGAAAAAAGCAGTGGAAGAGGGAATCGCCTACGCGAAGCAGCTCTGCGCGGATGTGGAATTCATCGCCTCCGACGCGACCAGAAGCGAGAGACCTTTCCTGTATGAAATCCTTGAAGCGGCCATCGCGGCAGGGGCTGACACGGTGACTGTCTGCGATACCGACGGAAATATGCTGGCGGATGAGTTCGCGCAGTTTATTAAAGAAGTCAGGGAAAATGTTCCTTCTATTGACAAAGCGGCCCTCGGCTTTGCCTGCAGCGACCAGATTACAATGGCGGACGCCTGCAGTATTGCCGGCATGATGGCCGGCGGCGATGAAGTCAAGGCTTCCGTTTATCCGGAGGACTCTGCTTCTGTGTCCAGCCTGGCTGCGGTCATGAGTAAAAAAGGTTCTGAATACGGCCTGAGCCTGAATGTCAGAACTGTAGAGCTGAAGCGGCTGGTTGACCAGGTTTCCCGCATGTTCACCGAAACCCGCTCCAAGAACTCCCCGTTTGACAGCGGCGTCAGGGAGAACATCGGCGACAGGACATTCTCCATCAACGATGATCTCAACGCGATTGTCCATGAAACAAAGAATCTCGGCTATGATCTTTCGGAAGAGGATCAGATCCGTGTCTATGAAGAATTCAGACGTCTGGCTGCCCGCAAGGAAGTCGTCACATCGCCGGAAATCGACGCGGTTGTGGCCTCCTGGGCCCTGCAGGTTCCGCCTGCCTACCAGCTGGAGGAATATATCATCAACGCGTGCAATGTGTTCACCGCTTCCGCCCATATCCGCCTGAAGAAAAAGGGCGAGCTGCTCGAAAGCGTGGCCCTGGGCGACGGTCCTGTCGACGCGTCTTTCCTGGCCATTGAGCAGATTGTCGGCCGTCACTATGAACTTGATGACTTCCAGATCCGTTCTGTCACAGAAGGCCGCGAGGCGATGGGCGAAGCTGTCGTCAAGCTGCGCAACGGCGGCAAGATTTACTCTGGAAGAGGTCTTTCCACAGACATCATCGGCTCCTCCATCAGCGCTTATATCAGCGCCCTCAACAAGATTGTCTATGAGGAGGAAAACGAATGAAGCTCTCTTTTTCCACCCGCGGCTGGTCCGACCTGTCATTTTATGACTATTCGGATATAGCGGCTGAAATGCAGTTTGCCGGATTTGAACTGTATGATCTTTTCAAGCATCCGGAATATACAGACAAAACAGGACCGCTGGATCCCTATGCCATGCGGGCAACCATGCGCTCCATCCGGGAGCGGGGCATCGAGATTCCCAATCTGGATACCTCTCTGGACCTGAGCCTGGAAGGCTCGCTGGAGAAAGTGCTCTGGACGATTGAGAAGGCGTCCCAGATGGGCGTCGCTTTCGTCGCGGCCGAAGTCATGCATGACAGAGAGGACATGGTCAGGGAAGCGCTGAGTCAAATCGCTGAAAAGGCGAGAAAAGCCAATGTTGTCTTCCTGCTCAAGACAAGAGGCATCTATGTCGATACGGCAAGACTCAAGGATATCCTCGATGAATTCGCCGATGACAGCCTGGGTGTTCTCTGGGACATGCACCATCCGTTCAAGGACCATGGCGAAACGCCGGACACCACGATCAAGAATCTCGGCGGCTATGTCAGACTTGTCCATATCCGCGACTATGGCGAGGACGGCGCCTATACAATCATGGGCGAAGGCCTGATGCCGGTGAAGGATATGATGCGGGCTCTGTGGTCCATTGACTATGACGGTTTTATTTCACTGGAATGGAAGCCGGAATGGGTTCATGACGTGCAGGACTACGCGTTCATTTTCCCGCATTACATCAACTACATGAGACGGTTCGAAAGAAACCGGACAAGAAAGTCTCATTTATATCTGAACCATGACGGAACCGGCGAATATATCTGGAAGAAGGATGAATTGATTGACCTGACCTTCCCGCAGGTTCTTGACAGACTGGTTGAGGAATTCCCGGACCAGTATGCCTTCCGCTATACAACCCTCGACTACACAAGAACCTATGAAGAGTTCCGCGAGGACGTCGACAATTTTGCCAGGGCGCTTGTTTCCCTGGGCGTGCGGGAAGGCTCCAAGGTTGCCATCTGGGCAACCAATGTGCCGGCCTGGTATATCACATTCTGGGCAGCGACCAAAATCGGCGCTGTTCTGGTCACCGTCAATACCGCCTATAAGATCCATGAGGCGGAATATCTGTTCCGTCAGTCGGATACCCATACGCTGGTCATGATTGAATCAGCCCTGGATTCCAACTACAGACAGATCATCAATGAGATCTGTCCGGAAATTTATCACTCCATTCCCGGCGAACCGCTTCACTGCAAGCGCCTGCCTTTCCTGCGCAATGTCATCACCGTCGGTTTCAGGCAGAGAGGCAGCCTGACATTTGAGGAAGCGATGGCAAGAGCGCCGATGGTTCCCCGTGAGCAGATTCTTTACATGGCTTCAAAGGTAAAGCCGGACGATGTCGCCAACATGCAGTACACATCCGGCACCACCGGCTTCCCCAAAGGCGTCATGTTAACCCACTACAATGTCGTCAACAACGGCAAGTGCATCGGTGACAGAATGGGCCTGTCCACAGCTGACAGAATGATGATCCAGGTGCCGATGTTCCACTGTTTCGGCATGGTGCTTTCAATGACGTCCTCCATGACCCATGGCGCGACGATGTCGCCGATGCCTTACTTCTCCGCCAAGGCTTCGCTGGCCTGCATCAACCAGGAGAAGATCACCTGTTTCAACGGCGTCCCGACGATGTTCATCGCGATGTTCAATCATCCGAATTACCGTTCAACGGATTTCTCCTATATGAGAACCGGCATCATGGCCGGCTCCGGCTGCCCGCCGGAACTCATGAAGAGGGCGGCGGATCCCAATGAGATGAATATGAGGGGTATTGTCAGTGTCTACGGCCAGACGGAATCCTCCCCCGGCTCAACCATGTCCGCATGGACGGATTCGCTTGAAGTGCGCACGGAAACAGTCGGCTACGCGTTTCCGCATGTGCAGTGCAAGATCATTGATCCGGAAACCGGTGAAGAGGTCGGCCCCGGCGTCAACGGCGAGTTCTGTTCCCGCGGCTACAACACCATGAAGGGATACTACAAGATGCCCGACGCGACAGCGGAGACCGTCGATGAGGAAGGCTGGCTCCATTCCGGCGATATTGCCTGCCGGGATGAAGAGGGCAACTACAAGATCACAGGCCGTCTGAAGGATATGATTATCCGCGGCGGTGAAAACCTCTATCCCAAGGAAATCGAGGAGTTTATCTATACCCATCCGGCTGTCCGTGACGTGCAGGTCATCGGCGTGCCTGACAAGCGCTATGGCGAGGAAGCCTGCGCGATGATCATCCTCAAGGAAGAGGGTTCGGTCACGGTTGAGGAGATGCGCGACTACATGGTCAGCAGACTGGCCCGCCACAAGGTGCCGAAGTATATTGAATTCACTGACAGCTTCCCGATGAACGCGGCCGGCAAGATCCTCAAGTACAAGATGCGTGAGGAAGCCGTCAGACGTTACGGGCTGGATCAGTGAAAGATCGGATTTTCATTTTCACTGACTTTCTGAAACGGTTTACATTTTTGTTGACACGGTCAGAAAAGCAGTGATATCATCAAGTGGACTTATAAAAAAAGCTGCGATGAAGACGTCAGGAATGGAAGCTTCAGAAGAGAGCCGGCGGGTGGTGAAAGCCGGCAGCTGACATCCGTAAAGACCATCACTTCTGAGCTGGATATACGAAAGGCAGATGCTGAGTAGATATATCCCGGGACGCCCCGTTACAGGCGAAGGGATTGATGGATCCTGAAGAGCGGTCGCACATCTGTGCGGCAAATTGAGTGGTACCGCGGGTGATTATTCACACTCGTCTCAAGAAATTGAGGCGGGTGTTTTATTTTATGAAACGCGCCTCAGAAAATGAACGGAGGCATTCGACATGCAAAAAGTACAGAACGAACTGATGGAAACAGCGCAGCGTATCCGTGAAATGCGTGAGATTTCCGGCTTCTCCATTCAGGAAATGGCAGACAAGACCGAAGTGACACCGGAACAGTACAGAGAGTACGAAGCCGGCCGCTCCGACCTGCCTTTCACATTTATCCACAAGTGCGCCCTGACATTCGGTGTCGGCATGAGCGACCTGCTCGAAGGAAGAAGCGCCAATCTTTCTTCCTACACTGTCACCAGAAAAGGCCACCTGCAGAATTCCATCAAGGAAGACGGCATTGAAATCCAGAACATGGCGCCGATGTTCCGCAATAAGCTGGCGGAGCCGTACTATGTTCATTATGAATATGAACCGCAGCTGCAGAACCAGCCGATCCATATGACCCGCCATGCCGGCCAGGAATTCGACTATGTCATCAGCGGCCGCCTCAAGGTCCAGGTCGGTGACAACGTTGAATATCTTTCCGAAGGCGATTCCATTTTCTACAACAGTTCAACCCCGCACGGCATGATCGCCGTCGACGGCCGCGACTGTCTGTTCCTGGCAATCGTCATCTCCGGCGCGGAAACCCAGGAGACAACGATCCGCAACACCTTTATTCCTTCCCGTGACAGACATCCGCTGGTCTGCGAGAAGTTTGTCGAGTGTGAGGAAAATGATAAGGGCGAACTCCAGAAGATCACCTTCAAAAATGAGGACAAGTTCAATTTCGCGTTTGACGTCGTTGACGCGATCGCGAAAAAGGATCCGGAAAAGCTGGCGATGATCCACATCGACAAGCATATGACCGAAAGACGCTTCACCTTCAAGGACATGAGCAAGGCGTCCAACCAGTGCGCCAACTATTTCAGGGCCCTCGGCATCCGCAAGGGCGACAGGGTCATGGTTGTCCTCAAGAGACATTACCAGTTCTGGTTCACATTCCTTGCCCTGCACAAGCTCGGCGCGATCGCCATCCCGGCAACCAGCCAGCTGCAGGCCCATGACTTTGAATACCGCTTCCTGTCCGCCGGCGTCACCGCGATTGTGACGACATGCGACGATGACGTGCCCAACCAGGTTGACATCGCCCAGAGCAGATGCGGCACCCTGAAGACAAGAATCCTCGTCGGCGGCAACCGTGAAGGCTGGCAGGACTTCGATGATGAATACAGGCTTTACAGTTCGAAATTTGAGAGAACAGCCGATTCACCGTGCGGCGACGATACGCAGCTGATGTTCTTCACGTCCGGCACAACCGGCTATCCCAAGATCGCCGAGCATTCCTGCAAGTATGCGCTCGGTCACTTCATCACCGCAAAATACTGGCATGGCGTCAGTGACAACGGTCTGCATTTCACGATTTCCGATACCGGCTGGGGTAAGGCTCTGTGGGGCAAGCTGTATGGCCAGTGGCTCCAGGAAGGCGCTGTCTTCACCTATGACTTTGAACGCTTCAAGGCAGCGGATATCCTGCCGATGTTTGCCAAGTACCATATCACAACCTTCTGCGCGCCGCCGACCATCCTGAGAATGCTGGTCAAGGAAGACATTTCCAAATATGACCTCTCCAGCGTAGTCCATATGACAACCGCCGGCGAAGCGCTCAACCCGGAAGTCTACCGCCAGTTCGAAAAGGCAACCGGCCTGCATATCATGGAAGGCTTCGGCCAGACAGAATGCACGCTGGCAGTCGCAAACCTGCTCGGCAGCACAGTCAAGCTTGGCTCCATGGGCAAGCCGACGCCGCTGTATGACATCGACCTTCTCGACAGGGAAGGCAATCCTGTTCCCGACGGTGAACCGGGTGAGATCGTCATCAAAACGGATGATCATATTCCCTGCGGCCTGTTCAAGGGCTACTACCGCAATGAGGACGCGACCAAGTCCGTATGGCATGACGGCTATTATCACACCGGCGACGAGGCATGGCGTGATGAGGACGGCTATCTCTGGTATATCGGCAGGGTGGATGACGTCATCAAATCCTCCGGCTACCGGATCGGCCCGTTCGAGATCGAAAGTGTCATCATGGAACTGCCGTATGTTCTTGAGTGCGGCGTCAGCGCCGAACCCGACGAAGTCCGCGGCCAGGTCGTCAAGGCCAGCATCGTGCTTGTCAAGGGCGTTGAGCCGAGTGAGGAACTGAAGAAGGAAATCCAGAATTACGTCAAGCAGAATACAGCGCCGTACAAATATCCGCGTATCGTTGTCTTCCGGGATCATCTGCCCAAGACAATCAGCGGAAAGATTCAGAGAAACAAACTCTGATAATGAAAATTCTTTCAGGATTTTCTGTAAACACGCTTACAATTCGGGCCGAATCCGGGATTTATTGATTGTTTAATCAAACGGATTTGATATAATCTTTGCATGCGATGAAGGGGAGGAGTAGTTCTTCAGCTGTACCCTGAGAGAGTCTGTGGCTGGTGGAAACAGACGGACAGCGGGAATGAAGTCGTCCCGGAGCTTGTATTTCTGAACAATATTTCAGTAGGAAATACCGCTAATACACGTTACGTATCCGAGAAGCAAGCAAGGTGGTACCACGCACAGGGCGTCCTTACAG
>JAUNJW010000005.1:0-8632 GCA_030533035.1 Erysipelotrichaceae bacterium | reverse complement strand
GGTATGGAGGGAACGGTGCCCCCGTTTTCTCCGTGATTCCAAACAGGAGAGACTATGGAACAGATCACAGGACTTGATTATAAAATTCAGGAAATGGCTGCGCGTATCCGTGAGCTTCGTGAAGCGGAAGGCTTCACACCGCAGGAAATGGCCGACAGCGTCGGTGTCAGTGTCGATGAGTATCTCGCCTGCGAACAGGGGAAACAGGATCTCAACTTCACATTCATTTACCGCTGCGCCCTCAAGTGCCGTGTCAACGTCACGGATATCATTGAAGGCTACAGCCCGACCCTGCAGTCTTACGCGCTGACAAGAGCCGGTGGGGCCCAGAGAGTTTCGCAGGCCCATGGCATGACCTATTACAACCTGGCCTACGCTTTCCAGAACAGGATCGCGGAGCCGCTGTATGTCAGAAGTGTCTATGACGAATCCGCCCAGCAGAAGGACATCGAGCTGACCAGCCACGATGGCCAGGAGTGCGATATCGTCATTGAAGGATATCTGAAAGTACAGGTCGGCGAACACAGCGAGGTCCTCGGCCCGGGCGACAGTATTTATTACAACTCGGAAACACCGCACGGCATGATCGCCGTCGGCGGCAAGGACTGCGTCTTCTACGCGATCGTCCTCAACCCGGCCGGTGAACCGATTCCCGAACTGACGGCAGCGCCGATCATCCAGGAATCCAGGGCCAAAGAGGCTGACCAGAAGCAGGAAGTCAGAATCTGGAAGAATTACATCGATGTCGTTGAAAATGACAACGGCACCCCGACTTCCATCAAGTTCAAGAATATCGACAAATTCAATTTCGCCTTTGACCTGGTTGACGCTGTTGCCAGAAGAGAACCGGACAAGCTGGCGATGCTGCATATATCCAAGGACAAGACCGAACGCAGATTCACTTTCAATGACATCAAGCGTGCCTCTTCCCAGTGCGCCAACTACTTCAAGGCGATGGGCATCCGCAAGGGTGACAAGGTCATGCTGGTATTGAAGAGACATTATCAGTTCTGGTTTGCAATGCTCGGACTCAACAAGCTCGGCGCGATCGCCATCCCGGCCACCTGCCAGCTGCAGGAACACGACTTTGTCTACCGCTTTGAAAAAGCAGGCATCACCGGCATTATCTGCACCGCCGATGATGACGTCGCCCACCAGGTTGACATCGCCTGTGAAAAATACAGCGGCATGAAATACAAGATGATCGTCAACGGCACAAGAGAGGGCTGGCGCAGCTTCGATGAAGACTACTCCATGTACAGCTCCCACTTCTCCAGAACAGACGAAACACCGTGCGGCGATGACCTGATGTTAATGTATTTCACATCCGGCACCAGCGGCTATCCGAAGATCGCCGCCCATACATACAAATATCCGCTCGGCCACTTCCACACAGCCAAATACTGGCACACAGTCGATACCCAGGGACTTCACTTCACGATTTCCGATACCGGCTGGGCCAAGGCGATGTGGGGCAAGCTCTACGGACAGTGGATGGCGGAAGGCGCGGTCTTCACCTATGACTTTGACAGATTCGACGCCGCTGACATCCTGCCGATGTTCGCCAAATATCACATCACGACATTCTGCGCACCGCCCACGATGCTGAGAATGATGATCAAGCAGGATATCTCGAAATACGATTTCTCCTCCGTCAAGCACATGACAACAGCCGGCGAGGCGCTCAACCCCGAGGTTTACCGCCAGTTTGAAAAGGCGACCGGATTAAGAATCATGGAAGGCTTCGGCCAGTCCGAATCGACCATGATCATCGGCAACCTGACCGGCGCGCCGCACAAGATCGGTTCCATGGGCAAACCGGCACCGATCTATGACGTCAGCCTGGTTGACAACAACGATATTCCGGTACCTGTCGGTGAGACCGGCGAAATCGTCGTCAATATCAAGAACGGCCTGCCGCCCGGACTGGCAGTCTGCTATTACCGGGATGAGGAAGAGACCGCGGCCACATGGTGCGACGGCCTGTACCACACCGGCGATATGGCATGGAAGGATGAAGACGGCTTCTACTGGTATGTCGGCCGCAAGGATGACGTGATCAAATCCTCCGGCTACCGCATCGGCCCGTTCGAGATCGAAAGCATTATCATGGAACTCCCGTATGTCCTGGAATGCGGCGTCAGCGCGATGCCTGATGAAGTCCGCGGCCAGATCGTCAAGGCCTCCATCGTCCTGGTTGACGGCAAGGAAGGCGACGATGCCCTGGTAAAGGAAATCCAGAACTACGTCAAGTCAAGAACCGCCCCGTACAAGTATCCGCGTGCTGTCGTCTTCCGCGATGAGCTGCCCAAGACGGTCAGCGGAAAGATCAAGCGCAATGAACTATAAGCGGATCACATTGCTGGCGGGACACTACGGTTCCGGCAAGACCAACATCGCGGTGAACATGGCCCTGGAGTTAAAAAAGGCCCATGAAAACACGGCGATCGCGGATCTTGATATCGTCAATCCATACTTCCGTACGCTCGACTCCAAAAACGAGCTGGAAGCAGCCGGGATCCGGCTGATTGTTTCACCCTATGCCAATTCATCGCTGGACATTCCGGCCCTGCCGCAGGATATGTACGCGATCGTGGACGATGAATCCATGTACAGCATTATCGACGTCGGCGGCGATGACCGCGGGGCGCTGGCCCTGGGCCGTCTGTCACGGATGATCAGTGATGAAAACAACTACGATATGTTCCTGGTGATCAACAAGTACCGTCCGCTGACCCCCGACGCCGCATCGGTGAAGGAGGTTCTGGATGAAATCGAAGAGGCGGGAAGACTGAAATTCACCGGCATCATAAACAACTCAAATCTCGGTGCGGAAACCGACGCGCAGTGCATCCTGGATTCGGTGCAGTTTGCGGATGAGGTTTCCGAACTGACCGGGCTGCCGGTTGTCCTGACTTCCGTTGAGGAAAAGTTCATGGCAGAGCTGTCAGGAAAGATCGGCAATCTGTTCCCGATGAAGCTGCAGAAGCGCCCGGTGGACTGAATACAAATCAGACAGAACTCAAACAAGAGGAAAGGAAAGAGTAAACTATGGCAAAAGTGACATTCAGGGAAGATGAATGCAAGGGCTGCGGCCTCTGCACAGATGCCTGCCCGAAGGGAATCCTTCAGCTGTCCAAAGACAAGATCAACAAGAAAGGGCATCATCCGGCGGAATGCGTAAAGCCCGAGGAGTGCATCGGCTGCGCTTCCTGCGCAATCATGTGCCCGGACTGCATTATCACGGTTGAAAGGTAAGGTGAAGAAATGGCTGAAAAAGTATTGATGAAGGGCAACGAAGCCATCGCTGAAGCTGCGATCCAGGCAGGCTGCAGACATTACTTCGGATACCCGATTACCCCGCAGACAGAAATTGCGGCCTACATGGCAAAGAGAATGCCGAAGATCGGCGGCACATTCCTTCAGGCGGAAAGTGAAATCGCTGCGATCAATATGGTTTACGGCGTCGCTTCTGCCGGCAAACGTGTTATGACATCCTCCTCTTCCCCGGGTATTTCCCTCAAGAGCGAAGGTCTGTCCTACCTGGCCGGCGCGGATCTGCCCGCCCTGGTCGTCAACGCCCAGCGCGGCGGCCCCGGTCTTGGCGGTATCCAGCCTTCCCAGTCTGACTATTTCCAGGCGACAAGAGGCGGCGGCCACGGCGACTATCACATGATCGTCCTGGCACCGAGCTCCGTTCAGGAAATGGCCCAGCTGACAATCAGGGGATTTGAACTGGCTGACGAATACAGAATGACATCCATGATCCTGGCGGACGGCACCATCGGCCAGATGATGGAACCGGTCTCCTTTGACTTTGAAATCAAGGAAGCCCCGGCCAAGCCCTGGGCAACAACCGGCACAAAGATGGCCAGACCCCACAATGTCATCAACTCTCTGTACCTGAATGCAGAACTGCTTGAAAAGACAAATATTGAACGTTATCAGAAGTACGCTCTGATTGAAGAAAAAGAAGCGCTGGCGGAAGAATATCTGACCGATGACGCTGATATCATCATCGCCGCCTTCGGCATCGCTGCCCGTGTTTCCAAAAACGCGGTCAATGAAGCCCGTGCCAACGGCATCAAGGCCGGCCTGATCAGACCGATCACCCTGTGGCCGTTCCCGAAGGCAGTCTTCGCAAAGCATGCGGACCACGCAAAGCAGATCATCTCTGTTGAGCTCTCCATGGGCCAGATGATTGAAGACGTCCAGCTGGCCACCCAGTGCAAAGTTCCTGTTTCCCTGTGCTACCGTGTCGGCGGCATGATCCCGACACCGGACCAGGTTTACCAGGCAATTGTTGAAGCCAATGAGAAGGGAGGAAAATAAAATGATCGTATTTGAAAGACCGAAATCTCTCATTGATGTTCCTCTGCATTACTGCCCGGGCTGTACCCACGGCATCGTTCACCGTCTTGTCGCGGAAGCGATTGACGAGCTCGGCATCGAGGGAAAGACTGTTGGCATCGCCCCGGTCGGCTGCTCCGTTATGGCATATGACTATTTCAACTGCGATATGATCGAAGCCGCCCACGGCCGCGCACCGGCTGTCGCAACCGGCGTCAAGCGTTCCGATCCGGACAACCTGATTGTCTTCACATATCAGGGTGACGGCGACCTGGCTTCCATCGGCACTGCCGAAACAGTCCACGCCGCGGCGAGAAATGAAAACATCACTGTTATCTTCATCAACAACGCGATTTACGGCATGACCGGCGGCCAGATGGCGCCGACATCCCTGCCGGGCCAGGTCACCCAGACTTCCCCGTACGGCCGTGACGTCAATCTCTGCGGCTATCCGGTCAAGATCTGCGAAATGCTCAGTGAACTCGAAGGTCCTGAATACCTGGAGAGAGTCACTGTCAACAGTGTCAGAAATGTCCGCAACGCGAAGAGAGCGATCAAGAAGGCCTTCCAGAACCAGATTGACGGCAAGGGCTTCTCACTGATTGAAGTCATCTCCTCCTGCCCGACCAACTGGGGCATGACACCCAAGGAAGCCCTGCAGTGGATCGATGACAAGATGATTCCTTACTATCCGCTCGGTGTTTACAAAGACAGAAGCGCAGGCATCCTGTCCAACCCGAACAAGGAGGAAAAGTAATGGCTACCAAGGAATTCTTATTCGCCGGCTTCGGCGGCCAGGGTCTTCTGTTCTCCGGCAAGGTTCTTGCCTACAAGGGACTGATTGAAGACAAAAACGTTTCCTGGCTTCCCTCCTATGGACCTGAGATGCGCGGCGGCACAGCCAACTGTTCCGTTATCCTGAGCGATGAGCCGGTCGGCGCCCCGATCGTCCTGACACCGGATGTCCTGGTGGCGATGAACCTGCCTTCCCTCGACAAGTATGAAAAGACAGTCAGAAAGGGCGGCATCATTCTCGTTGACAGCTCCCTGATCGAAAGAAAAGTGGAACGCACAGACGTCGACGTCTATTATGTTCCGGCAACCAGACTGGCTGATGAAAACGGCGCCGGCAGACTGGCCAACATGATTCTCATGGGCAAGCTGCTCAGCGTTCTTGACAGCTACAACGAAGAGACAGTCGCGAAAGCACTTGAAAAGTGCATCTCAGCTAGACACGCCGACATGCTCGACCTGAACCGCAAAGCAATGGAAATCGGAAGAAATTACGCGGAATAAACGAAAGAAGGATAAGAAAATGGAAATCAAGATCACCCGTACAGACGCCCCGAAGGCACTTCCTGAAAGCAGCACCCTCGGTTTCGGCAAAATCTTTACAGATCATATGTTTGTCGCTGACTATTCCAAGTCAGAGGGCTGGCATGATTACAGAATCATTCCTTACGGAAACATGAGCGTTTCCCCGGCCTGCACCGCATTCCACTACGGCACAGAGATTTTCGAAGGCCTCAAGGCTTACAGAACCGCTGACGGCAGCGTCCAGCTGTTCAGACCGCTGGAAAATGCCAGACGTATGAACCGCTCCGCTGACAGACTGTGCATGCCGCAGTTCCCGGAAGAAGACTTCGTTGAAGCGATCACAACACTCGTAAAGCTCGATGAGGCATGGGTTCCCTCCGATCCCGGCACATCCCTGTATATCCGTCCGTTCATGATCGGCAACGACGAGACTCTCGGCGTCCACGCAGTTGACCATGCGACATTTGTTATCATTCTTTCCCCGGTCGGCTCCTATTACAAGGAAGGCCTCAACCCGGTTTCCATCATGATTGAAGACCAGGACGTCAGAGCTGTCAGAGGCGGCACCGGCGAAGCCAAGTGCGGCGGCAACTACGCGGCCTCCAACAGAGCCGGCGACAGAGCTGAAAAGAAGGGCTACTCCCAGGTTCTCTGGCTCGATGGCGTTGAAAGAAAGTACATCGAGGAAGTCGGTGCCATGAACGTCATGTTCAAGATCAACGGCACTGTTGTCACTCCGAAGCTGACAGGTTCCATCCTGCCGGGCATCACAAGAAAGTCCATTATCGAAATCCTCAAGAAGGAAGGCTATCCGGTTGAAGAACGTCTGCTGTCAGTTGAAGAACTGGCCGGCGCAATGGCTGACGGATCCCTCGAAGAGGCATGGGGCTGCGGTACAGCGGCTGTTGTCTCCCCGATCGGCGAACTGGTCTACAAGGATCAGGTCTATACAGTCAACGAAGGCAAGATCGGCGAACTGACCCAGCATCTCTATGACACACTGACAGCGATTCAGTGGGGCAAGAGCGAAGACACATTCGGCTGGACACTCAAGATTTAACTTCATATACGATACAGACAGTCCTGTTCAGGGCTGTCTGTTTTTTTCATGATTGTGAGATAATGAAAAAGAAGAAAGAAGGAAAACATCATGAGAAAAGATTTTGGAAAGAAAACTATCATTACACCGCTGCCGGTTGTGATCATCGGCACATATGACGCCGACGGCACCCCCAACGCCATGAACGCTGCCTGGGCCGGTCAGGTGGATGCAGATCAGATCATCATTTCTCTTTCAAAGCATAAGACAACCGACAACCTTGAGCTGAAAGGGGAATTCACCGTCGCCTTCGCGACCAGAAAGACAGCCGTCGCATCCGATTATTTCGGCATTGAGTCCGGCCGCAAGGTCAACAAGATTGAAAAAGCAGGTTTCCACGCGGTAAAGGCAGCCAATGTCGACGCGCCGATCTTTGAAGAGTATCCGCTTGTTCTGGAATGCAGAGTCGTCGAAATGGCACCGGATGGGGACGGTTATCTGCTGACAGGCGAAACGGTCAACATGAGCGTTGACGAATCCATCCTGACCGACGGCAAGGTGGATCTTGGCAAGATGGAGCCGATCATGTTTGATTCCGCCATGAACAAATACAGGGTCATCGGGGAAGTTGTCGCGGATGCCTTCAGGGCAGGTTTTGAGCTGAGATGAAGCTGATCATCAGAGCCGATGACATCGGCTACAGTGAAGCCGTCAACTACGGCATCGAAAAATCCGTAAAGGACGGCCTGATCCGCTCCGCCGGCTTAATGCCCAATATGCCTTATGCCGCCCATGGCCTGAAGCTGCTTGAAGGCACCGGCATCGCCATCGGCCAGCATACCAACATGTGCCTGGAAAGACCGTGCGCCGATCCTGCTCTGATTCCCTCCCTGGTCGATGAGAAGGGATATCTCAAATCTTCACGGACATGGCGCGAAGCATTTAAAAATGGCGAAGACTTCGCCGTGGTTGAGGAAGCGGTCATTGAAATCGAGGCCCAGTATCAGAAGTTTCTGGAACTGGTAGGCCATGAGCCTTCCTATTTCGAAGCCCACGCAGTCCTTTCTGACAATCTGAACAAAGCGCTGGCCATTGTCGCGGAAAGACACGGACTCAAGTACCAGCCGCTGATTCTGGATGGCAGTCCGTCATACTGCGGAAAGACGCAGATTGTGATCCTGCCGATGGAATCCGGCAAACCGGACTACGATCCTTTTGAAACCCTGAAGAAGGGAATAGAGAATTACGCCAGTGAGGAATTCGTCAATGTCTTCATCTGCCATCCCGGCTATGTCGACGACTATCTGATGAAGAACTCCAGCCTCAACCTCAACCGCACCAAAGAGACAGCCATGTTATGCGACCCGGCGGTGAAGGAATGGCTTGAAGAAAGAAACATAGAACTGATCAGCTACGACGATATCGGCTGAAAACAAAGATCTGCTCTTCCATAGATGAAGGGCAGACCTTTTTCATTTTTATTTTCTCTTTTTTACTTCGCATCTGCCGCAGTCACTGCAGCCGTTGCAGATGAGGCGGCTGCCGCATTCCGCGCAGTTATCACGGTAGTGTTTCACATACAGCTGTTCTTCTGGAATGGGATCGCCGAAGAAATCGCACAGTTTAAACTCCATCGGCTTTCCTTCATGGCGCATGCCGGACCGGTATGCCATTTTTGTCTGCAGTCCCTTGCCGGGTATGTGATAGGTCTTTCCGTCTTTGATAAAAACGGTTCCGGTTTCGATAAAGGCGAACTGCACATCCGCTTTCACGCATTCGTCATACAGTTTTGTGACCCATTCAAAATGACACGGCCTTGAACCGCCGTAGTTCTCCCCGCCGCAGACCACCTGTTCAATCTGTCCTGACGCAAGATATTTTTCCAGTGTCACCGGACCGATGAACGGGGCGCACATGACGCCTTTA
>JAUNJW010000336.1 GCA_030533035.1 Erysipelotrichaceae bacterium | reverse complement strand
GGTCAAACGAAGAAACTTCGTCTTTGTACAATTCTGTTTCAAAGTGCAGCGTTCCGCAGAAATCACTGTTTTCACGGTTTTTCGGAAGCTCTGTGAACCGGATATTCATCTTCATAAGCAGATTTCTGACTGCGCTGTGGATTTCCGGATGTTCACGGTCGCGCCAGCAGTCGAGCAGGACATATTCCCTGCCGTCATATGAAGGAAACTGGAAATCAGCGTCTTCATCTATAAACTGCCAGAGACTCTTTGTGCGCAGCTCCTGTCCTTCCATGACATTGCGGCATTCCTGGCAGAAATACAGAGCCGTATCGTCTCTGCCGGGCATTTTCCTGTCAAAGTGGCAGCAGGCTCTGGTCACGGCTTCTTTTGAAGAGGTATATTCACGGATCCATTTTGCGGATGCAGGATCCATGGCTGTAAATGAACAGCTGGGCTGGTAGTACAGCATTCAAAATTCATTTCCCGGAAAAGACGCCTCATTCAGCGTCTTCATTCTGTTTCACTGTATTTTTCGATGATCTTCTGGACCAGCGGATGGCGGACTACATCATCCGCGCTTAAGCGCATGACATGGATGCCGTCGATGTCCTTGAGAATGCCGGCTGCCTGGATCAGGCCGCTCGGTGTTCTTCTGTCCAGGTCGATCTGGGTGATGTCGCCGGTGATGACCATCTTTGAATGAAAGCCCAGTCTCGTCAGAAACATCTTCATCTGGGAGTTGGTGGTATTCTGCGCTTCATCAAGAATGACATAGGCGTCGTTCAGGGTTCTTCCTCTCATATAGGCAAGCGGCGCGACTTCGATCGAGCCCCTTTCCATGAGTTTTTCCGTCTGTTCGGTTCCCAGCATGTCATGCAGGGCGTCATAGAGCGGGGTCAGATACGGGTCAACCTTTTCCTTGAGATCGCCCGGCAGGAAGCCGAGGTTCTCACCCGCCTCAACGGCAGGCCTGGTCAGAATAATCCTTTTGACTTCATTTCTCTTGAGAGCCGTAACTGCCTGGACGACAGCCAGGTATGTCTTGCCGGTGCCGGCCGGACCGATCGCGAAGACAATGGAATTGTCGGCCATCGCTTTCACAAATTCCTTCTGTCCTTTTGTGCGGGGCACAACCGGTTTGCCCGACATGGTTCTGCCGACGACATAGCTGTCGAGTTCCTCAAAGGCGATTTCCTCACCGCGCTTTGCGAGCCTGGCGGCGTAGTTGACGTCCTGCTCAAAGATGCGGCGGCTGTTCTTCGCCTGTTCGGCAAGAGCAGTCAGAACCTTTGTGATCTGTTCATAGGTTTCTTCATCGCAGTCTTTGATGAAGAATGTATTGTCACGGAATGATATCTCTGTTTCAAAAGCCTGGCTGAGTGCTTTCAGATTGCAATCATAGCTGCCGGTGATGGCCATCGCGTCGGAATCGCTGATTCCTTCCAGGCGGATTGTTCTGCTTGTTTCCAAATTGATAAATCTCCTCGTCCCAATCATTCTAAATCAAACTGTCTCTGAAAGAAAGATGACATCTTCCGGGCTGATCTTTTCCGCTTCCGCCGCGGCAGCGACGGCGTCCTCATAACTGCTGTCCGCAAAGACAAGATAGGACAGATCTCCGTCATCTTTGACCAGGCAGTAAGGTTCCAGCATCTGCATTATCTTTTCCTTCTGCTCTTGTGAATCAAACGCGATGCTGTAGGTGTGTCTGTCGTTTGAGACGGTTTTGTCACTCTGGGCAATGACGTCCAGACCGCCGCAGGCATTGGTGTAAGGCATGGCAATCGAAAAGCGGACTTTATTGTTATTCAGAATTTCAATCACCTCATTCAGATGTTCAGATCTTCTGTTGAAAAGAATATGGCAGCCGCTGAAGACAAACTCGCCATGATCGGAAATGAAGATGTTGGCAAGCATGTAATAAGTTCTCATAAATCCCTGGCGGTTGATTTCGCCGCATAAAGCGACAAGGTTTCCGGCCAGGCGCAGTTTTCTCAGCTGGGCCTCATGCGCTTTGGCATAGGCAATGTCAGTTACGTAAAGTTTCATAATTCAATGATACTCAAAAAAAGAAAAAAGGTGCCGTGAATGATCACGGCACCTGTAAGAATGCGTATAAATTACTTCTTCTTGATGTTCTTTCTGATATCGAGAGCGACAGCGACGACGATGACGACACCCTGAACGATGTAGTTGTAGTAAGGGTTG
>JAUNJW010000335.1 GCA_030533035.1 Erysipelotrichaceae bacterium | reverse complement strand
ACTGAACGGCACTGAAGTCAGCAGTCAGAACTTTGACAGCGTACTTCTCTCCGTCCGCAAGAGTAAGGATGTCTCCTGCCTGAACGGTGCTGTAAGCAGTATCCTGCGGTGAGAAGACAGCAGTTGAAGCAATAGTAGGCGCAGACGGTCCGGCCAGGACCTCCATGGCGGTTTCACTTGCGGCAATCGCTGTGCCGGGGCTGATCGCAAAGCTGAATTCAGCTGCCGGTACGTTGGCGTCCGCATCCAGGATCAGATATTTGTCGAATGTTGTTTCGGTTCCGCTGACAGGCGTGTAGCCTTCCGCGCAAACGGGAGCTGTCACTGAAGCCATTGCCAGTGTGCATATGCCGGCTGCGGCCAGCTTCTGCAGATGTTGTTTCATGAATTCTGATAACCTCCAAAATTGTTTTTTCAGAAACCCCTGCGGCGGATCAGGAAGATCAGTTTGCCGCAGAAGCTTTCTTCCGGCATGGAGCCATATGTTCTTGAATCGGAAAGATCAGTCCGGCAGTCATTCAGCAGGTACCACTCACCGTCGGGGACGGTGAACTGATATGACTCTTCAGAAGGATTCACAGTGGGAAAGAAAATCTCTTCCGCCGGCTGATATCCGTTGATCAGAAGTATTTCATCCTGTGTGATTTCAACAGTATCGTTCTGTCCTGCCGCTATTCTTGCGAACCGTACGGCGCCGCCGGTCCGGAAGGCGATGACCTCTGAATTGGTATATGGCTCCAGCCTGTAGGTTATACACAGGTCGCCATCGCGCAGGGCAGGATACATGGAATTTCCATGAACGATATACAGGGAGAATACGTGAGTGAAAAGCACCCGGAACACGATGCACAACAGAAGGAGATAAACTGTTTCGATTACACGAGTTCCTTGGAAAGTAGGAGAATTACCTGATTTTTGCCTGTATGCTGATGAGTAGTCCGGATCGGAGGGGGTCACTTGAAGATCTGGGTATTTGGTTTGTGTCATCATGTTTACCGGGTGCATGTACATTAAACATCTGTTCTGCAGTACTGCGCATCGGACGGTTTTTCATATTGTTCAGGTTTTGGACGGATTATAAAAAGTGCCCAATTTCTGAACAAACAGGCGAAATGGTCAGGAATTGGACACTTTTGAAAAATGGTCAGTTTTAAAAAGCCTCCCGTAACAGGAGGCATAAACACAGATTTTACCGGAACAGAATATGCAGGTTCGGATTGTTTTCCGCTGCCCTGCCGAGAACCAGAAGCACCTTGTAGGCATACGGTGTTTCACACATGATCCGGATACATTCCCTGTCGAGAACGACGTCTGTCTCTTCCTCGACATCTTCCAGGCAGTCCTTGAGGGCGTCAAGATTTCTTCCGAAATACTCAGGGAAATCAAAGACCTGCTTCATATAATCACTCATCTCTTCCCGGTTTGTCAGCCGGCTGGCGTCAAGCCTGATCCGTTTACTCATACTTATTCATCTCCATCGTACAGCTGTTCATAACTCTTGTAGTGATCATCTGTATACCAGACGTCCCCGCTCTTTGTATAAATAATCCGTTTGGATCCTCTTGAGCGGGCATTCATTGTGTCAATGTCGCATTCATAATAATCTTCACCGGTTTCCGGCAGCAAACCTTCATAATTGCCGAAGTAATCGCCGCCGATGCACTTGCCTTTGATTGTCCGGTTCAGGGCGCCGCCGTCCCATCCTTTCTTCCTGGCTTCTTTTTTTGTCATGTAGCAGGAAGGCAGATGGTGGAAGGTATAGATATAAAGCGCCACTTCATCTTTGGTGTCATAGACATCATCCTCGGAAATCGAAGGTTCCGGGGAAGGTTCGGCCGTTGCCTCAGGGGTGGGTGTAGGCGTCGTCTCCGGTGTGGCGCTCGGGGCTTCCGTCGGCTCCACCGTCGGCGCGGGCGTCGGTTCGGGTTTTGGTTTCTTATGGCATGCGCTCAGGCTCAGCATCGTGCTGAGACAGAGGACTGCCGAGAGATATTTTCTGAATTGTTTCATACTTCTCCCCCTTCCATGAAGAGTGTGTATATTTCTCTGAAGTTTCTGACAATTGTGATGTCAGTATCGCTGACAAAGCTTTCATCCGGCACAAACCAGACCGGCTTCATGCCGGCTCTTTCAGCACCGAGAATATCTGTAAAGAACACATCACCGACAAAGGCTGTTTCCCCACATGTGACGCC
>JAUNJW010000109.1 GCA_030533035.1 Erysipelotrichaceae bacterium | reverse complement strand
AAAGGGGTGATTACTCTGTCTGCTTATAACCTGAATCTTACATTTGAAAACATCCGGACGATCACAGTGATGTTTCTTGATATATTCATCCTCTGGTTCGTTATTTATTATGCGCTGAAGATCATCCGCAACAACACGCGGACGATCCAGATCTTCAAGGGCGTGCTTTTTGTCATTATTATCGACGGCCTGGCCAAATTCTTCGGTCTGCGGACCGTGCAGTATCTGGCCGACATGTTCCTCAACTGGGGATTTTTGGCAATCATTCTGATCTTCCAGCCGGAAATCAGGTCGCTGCTGGAAAGACTCGGCAAGTCGAACATGTTCTCAAGAATCACCACCCTGACCGGCGATGAAAAGGAAAACCTGGTCGACCAGATTGTCACCGCGGTCATGCTGCTGAGCGCGGACCAGACCGGCGCCCTGATTTCGATTGAACAGGTGCATTCCCTGGAAGACTACATCCAGACCGGAACCAGGATGAATTCCGATGTGACAGCCGAACTGCTGACATCGATCTTTGTGACTACCACGCCTCTGCATGACGGCGCTGTTATTATCCAGGGCGACAAGATCGCCTGCGCTTCGGCATATTTCCCGCCGACAAACATGGACCTGCCATCCCGCTATGGCGCCCGGCACAGGGCTGCCATCGGCATCAGTGAAATCACCGACGCCGTCACGATTGTCGTATCGGAGGAAACAGGCACTGTTTCCGTCAGCCAGAGCGGCCAGATCTTCCAGGTTGACCGCAAGCAGCTGCGCGATTATCTGATGCGTGTCATCTGCGGCGAAGTGACTGAGCTGCACGGCGACAGCATCCAGCCGGCAAACACAGTGATTGACGACGCGAAGGCGACCGCCCAGAGAAGGAGCGTTCTCAGCAAACTGGCGATCAAGAAGCAGAGTGAGCCGGTATCCGGCAAGATCGAGGCGGAGGAAGTCAGGCCTGCCGGCGTCACAGAGCCCCAGGCTGCTGAACCTGAGCCTGAACCCGAACCCGTTCCTGATACTCCAAGAAGCCAGACCGAAGCCGATGCCCAGGCTGAAGCGGCTGAAATGAAGCTGCCTCACCGCAAGGCAAGACCGCGTCCGAGCTATCCTGCCCAGCCCCAGCACACGTCTGTGCGGCAGAGCGAACCCCAGTCTGTTTCCCGTCCTGCCGTCCAGCCTGAACCGGAACCTGAACCGGTTTTGGCGCCTGTGCAGAGAAGGATGACGCCGGAAGAAGTCCGGGCTGCCCGTGAAGCAAGCCGCAAGCAGTATTCGCGGGTGATCCGTGATGAGGATGACGCGAAGTTTGACACCAACATGCTCGACATCTCGAAGATTGTCGGCTTCAAGGGAGAACTGAGCAAGACCTTCGAAATGGTTGATCAGCTGCCGGAGGACAAGAACGGCAGAACCTCCGAAAACAGGGAAGGAGGCAGAAATGACTGATCAGGAAAAGAAAAAATATCTCGAGGAGAGTGAAGAACTCATCTCGGAAGGAAGCGAAAATAAAACTGAGCTGGCCAACCGGATTGCCGAGCAGTCACGGCGTATGGCCAATACCTACCAGCACATCGAAGACGGCTTCCTGAGAATCATCCGCTGGTTCTCGACATTCATCGACCGGATCCTCTTCAACCGGAAAAACGGAAAGATGGTCGCGCTCGTGCTTGCCATCCTGATGTATGTCGTCGTCAACTACAACACCATGGCTTCGGTATATACCTCAAGCCTGCGCTCCACAAGATCCATGCGCGACATCGCTGTCACTGCCCGCTACAATACCGATACGTTCGAGCTCAGCGGCCTGCCGGCAACGGCTGACATCTATGTCACCGGCGAAGCGGCCAATGTCATCAACGCGGTGGCCGGCGGCGGCACCGTGGTCGCTGACCTGGAAGGCCTGACGGAAGGCTCGCATGAAGTCCGCCTGAGCGGCGAAGGCTTCGGCGACAGCGTGACCGTTGTCGTGGATCCTTCCGTTGTCAATGTCACTCTCAAGAAGAAGACAACCCAGCAGTTTGATCTGTCATGGGATTTCATCAACAGGGACAAGATGGAATCTGTATACAGCGTCGGAACACCTGTCTTTGACTACACTAAGGTCAATGTCAGAGCTTCCCGCGACACCCTGGATTCCATCGCCTTCGTCAAGGCGCTGATCGATGTCGGCGGCCAGGCGGCAGACTTTGAGCAGGATGCCCGCCTTGTGGCCTATGACAGCACCGGCGCGCCGGTAAAGGCGGATATTGTTCCCGACACTGTGCATGTCAGCGTCGCAGTCACCTCGCCCAACAAGACGGTGCCGATTGAGATCCAGGTCTCCGGCGACGTCCCTGACGGCAAGGCGATCGAGACGATCACAGCCGACCAGCAGACAGTTACGATCTATGGCGCCGAGACAGTCCTCAGCGGCATTGACAAGGTTGTTGTCACCCTCAACGCCTCAACGATCACAAAGGATTCCACAATCCTCAGGCCGATCGTTCTGCCGGCGGGTGTCAACAGCTCGAACATCAACCAGATCACGATGAACGTGACGGTCGGTGAAGGCGTCACCCGGACGATTGACAATGTGCCGATCAACTACCGCAACAATGTCAACAACTACAAGGCATCGCAGCCGGAAAACAAGACGACCACATCCGTGACAGTCTTCGGCACAAAGACCAACATCGAACAGATCACTGTCGACGATATCAATGTCTATGTCGATATGAAGGATGCGATCCCGGGCCTGCAGGAATTCCAGCTGCTGATTGACCAGCCGGCTGACAGGCTTGTCAGATATTCGCTGAACGAATCCACCTATGAACTCAACGTCCTCGGTGAAACAAACATCGACACGGATGACAGCGGTTCGGATTCCAACAACGGCTGATCAGAAAACAGACTTAAGATATCCGCCCGCGCGGATATCTTTTTGTTTCGGCTAAAGGAACGCGTCTTCCGTGCTAAAATGAAATCGGTGGTATTCATATGAAAAAAGTAATTGGAATTGTTGAAGACGAAAAAGATCTCAACGAACTTGTCAAGCGGTACCTTGAGAAAGAAGGATACGAAGTCCGTTCCTATCTGACTTTTGACGAGGCGTCCGTCCATACAGCTGATGATGATGTGCATCTGTGGGTGCTCGACATCATGCTCGGCAACAAGTCAGGCTTTGACCTGATTGAGCAGATCCGCTCCTATGCCCCGGATGTGCCGGTAATCTTCATGTCCGCCCGTGACAAGGAATTTGACCGGATCATCGGCCTGGAAAAGGGAAGTGACGACTATATCACAAAACCGTTCTCCCCGAAGGAACTGGTTCTGAGAATCAACAATATCATCCGCAGGACTTACCGTGATGATAACCAGAAGGTCTCCGTTGACGGCTATGAGATTGATGAAGTGCAGAGGACCGTCAGTGAAGGCAGTACCCAGATTGACCTGACAACCAAAGAATTTGACCTGCTGATGCTGTTTGTGAACAACCGCGGCACCGCGTTCGAGCGTGAGCAGATTCTTGAAAAGGTCTGGGAAGAAAACTATTACGGCAGCGACCGGGTCGTCGATGATACTTTGAGAAGACTCCGGAAGAAAATGCCGAATCTTTCCATTCATACGATTTACGGCTTCGGATACAGGCTCGGCTGATGAAGAGAATCAGAATGTGGCTGCGGGAGCTTTCCCTGACCCAGCAGCTGCTGACTATCGTCTTTCTGTTCATAGTGATTTTCGCGGGCTTTGTTTTCGTATTCCTGTCGCCCTCGATTGACCGTTTCTCGGAAACGGAGATGTACAGGATCCTGCACAACTCGCAGACTTCCATCATCGCTTACATGGAGGATAACCCCGGCACGTTCCCGGGCTACGGCTCCAATCCGGACGTGACCCATTATCTTTACAATCCGAACACGAACAAATTCACGTCAAGCAGCGGCACAAAGGCGGATCCGCTTCTGGAAGAGAAGATCAGGCAGCTGGCGGAAACCGACATTGCCGGTACGCTGGATGAAGTGATTGAGCTGCCGGTGGAAGGCAGCACCGCCTACAATGAGAACCTTTTCAGCATTACCCAGCTGATCAACGGCAGCTATCTTGTTTCAGTGATGACAAACTCATACCGGGTCCAGTTCCAGCAGTCGCTGGTCAACGGCGTCGTTATGCTGAACCTGCTGTTTGTCAGCGCGCTGTTCGTCTTCCTGATGTTATGGGTGGGAACCCTGATCATTCCCCTGGCCCAGATCAAAAACTATGTCACCAAGCTGAAAAACGATGAGAATCCCGGCACCCTCAATATCAGGCGCAATGACGAAATCGGCGAAGTGGCCGAGGCACTGGTGGAAATGTCGGATGAACTGTCCCGGCAGAACCGCGAGAAAGAGGAGATGATCCAGAATATCTCCCATGACCTAAAGACGCCCATCGCCACAATCAAATCCTATGGCGAAGCGATCAAGGACGGCATTTATCCGTACGAGACGCTGGAAAAGTCGGTTGACGTCATCATCGAGCATGCCAACCGCCTGGAAAAGAAGGTGCACAGCCTGATCATCCTCAACAAAATGGGATATCTGCTGGATGACTGCGAGGAAGGGGAAACCCTGCCGATGGCCGACATCATCGACAAGACCCTGCTGTCGCTGAAGGTCATCCGCCCGGAAATCCTGTTTGTCAGGGAGCTTGATGAGAGCGTCAGGTTCCATGGCGAAGAGGAACCGTGGCGGATCGTTGTCGAAAACCTGATCGACAACGCCCTGCGCTACGCGAAAACATTTATCCGCATCACCCTGAAAGACGGCGAACTGTGCGTGATCAACGACGGCTCCAAAATTGACGAGGAGCTGGCAGCCAAACTGTTCCATCCGTATGAAAAGGGTTCTGACGGCAGATTCGGTCTCGGTCTTTCCATTGTCTACCGGGTTGTCACCACATACGGCTACCGGGTAAGCGCGGAAAATCTGCCGGAGGGCGTCTGTTTCAGAATCGTCAGGGAGGGCGGCCGCCGTGAAAGAAGCCGCCGCAGCCGCAGTTCTTCTGACAGAAAAAAGAAAAAAGCTTAATGAAATACATGAGGACGGAGAATTCCTGGGTTACCAAATAATTCTGGGGAAAGGTCAAACTGACCCGGGGTTAAATTTGGGGTCTTAGAGAAAAAGAAGGTGATGTAATCACAGGAAATAGATTCTGTGAACATCACCTTTTCTAGTTGTCCAGATAGTGTGTAATGTTGTTTGGTCAGTGTTTGCCTTTTTTGTATGCGCCGCGTTTTTTACCGGTGTAGTTATGTACTTCAGCAGCGGATTTGGGAACACCCAGAATAGGTGCGTCTTTTCTGTATGACCATAGGATGCGGTTGCGTGTGAATTCAAAATCATCAATGCCGTGTGACTGTGTCCGGTAACCGGAAGGAATATTATTGAATGACTCCATAGGTCCATTGGACAGTCTCCTGAGTTTGTTGGCATATCTGCTGGATTCAGAGGCGGTAACGTACCTGAACGAATTGATGATTGAATCATGATATTTACTCAGAAGAACGGCGAACTCCCTGAAGATCTGAATATCACAGTCTTTGTAGAAGGTGATCAGCTCATCAAGACGTTCAGAGGCACCTTCACGATTATTTACAAACTGTCCGTTGAATGTTTCATACAGGTCTTTATACAGCTTGATCTTTTTGAAGTTCGGATCAAGTGCCATAAACTCTCTTTCCCAGTCATACCGGTCCATATACTGCTGCAGAAAATGATTCCACTTACGGCCTTTGTAATCAGAAAAGTTTTTCTCGTTTTTAAGAAGTACCCAATCGGCATTTTTCAGAATATAAACTTCGCGGGAATCTTTGGTTTTCTCAATTGATGAATTATTGTCGTGATTCTTCTTTTCCAGAGCTTTCCGATCCCGCTCCTGATATCTTTTCTTGACCTGGTTAATATAGATCCGGATTAAATGAAGGATCCATTTAACAACATGAAAAGAATCAGTAATCGCCTTGGATTTGGTGAAATAACTCTTTGTGTAATTGACATATGGATCGTACATATCGCAGATAATGAAAAGCACCTGATTACGTTCTTCCTTTGGAATACTGTGGAAGTAGTCACTGGTGATTTCTTTTCTGCGGCTGGGAAGAATATCAATGATATCGCCGGTTGTCCAGTCCATGATGACAAGCGCATATTTGAATTTGGGCGAGATGTTGAGATAGACTTCATCGATTGAAATGATGGATGTCAAAGGCAGCCTGCGAAGCGATACATAACGGCTGAATATTGTATGGACATATGTGTCGGAGACATTGTAGCGGCGTGCGATCTGCCGGCAGGACAGGTTGATATCTTTCATTTCCTGAATCATTGAGATGTCATTGAAAGTTGTATTGTGCTTATACCGCTGAATGAACTTAAACTGATCAGTTTCTTTATAATCACAATCCGGATTGGAACATTCCCAGCGTCTGCCGATCAGGGTGACTTCAAGAATAAAAGAGCCCTGGAAAATCTGATTGTTGGGATGGCGGGTGAAAGTGCCTTTGGAGTGAAGGCGGCTGCCACAGATCCTGCAGTACATTTCCCGCTTGACCTTACTGATAGTGACAGATTTCTTATTGCCTTCGGTTGAGGATTCTAGTACCTCTGAATCTTCATCGTATAGTTCCAGAAGATCCATGATATCATTTGACATGGTTAACCCCTCTCTCTATGTGTATCTGGACAATCACAATGATAGAGGCAATTGAAAAGGAAGTGAGCACTGGTTCACTTCCTTGTTTTTTGATATCAGACAAGCTTATTCAGACCCCAGAATTCGAGACCCCAACTTTTGACCCCAATTTTCCAGACCCCAGCTTTATTTGGTTATCCCAGATATTGCGCATGCCTCCGGTTTTGTGATCCGGGTTTTTGCATGACCGGATTA
>JAUNJW010000334.1 GCA_030533035.1 Erysipelotrichaceae bacterium | reverse complement strand
TGAGCCTGATCTGCCGCAACTACGATATCCAAACGGGTCAGATCCTGATCGACGCGATTGAAAAACACTATCGTCCGACTGCCTTCCATGCCTGCCAGAACACCCAGTTCAAGCTGGCTGTTCTGGGCAATGATGCCGGTAACTCGTCCTGCTTCATTCTGCTCAAGCTTGATAAGCTTCGTCTGGTACATAACGGAACCGTCATTGTCCTTGACTACATTGGTCAGGCTTTCAAGGCCATATGCCGATGTCGCTTCGCTGTAATCATGATCTGGAATGTCATCCTGAAAATTATGCATGGTGGGAGGGCAATAATAGGTGTCGTGATCTCCTTCGCCGACATCATATTCATGGAACAGGTAGACATCCGGGTTATACTTCTTCACCTGCTCAGCATACCAGTCTATGGCTTCTCCGCTGTGATTGATCCAAAGGCGGATCAGACGCTCATCGCAGCGATGACTGGCATACTTGCAGAGCTCGGCAACCAGCTTGTTCCTGTCGATCACTGTCCCTGCCGCTTCCTGCTCTTTGGTCCCGACTGCGCCAAGCCAGTGTCTCTCGTTCATGCTGCTGATAGCCTTTTCAATTACGAGAACCCTGGCACCGGCTGAAGCAGCTCTGGCAGCTGTCATGAGGCCGGAATTGCCGGCGCCAACAACGAGAACTTCCGTATCAATAGTATCCGCGATATCGGATTCGGCAATTTCAGGAGCAGTTCCCAGCCAGTCGAGATTGTTCGACGTGTCAACGGACGGTGCATCCTGTACGGCAACGGCTCCGCCTTCCTCAATAGCACCGCCGCTTGCCTGATAGATGCATTCAGCAACAGCATTCTTTACTGCAACGCTGGTATCTGTGGCTCCGGAAACGCCGTCAATAGCACTGCTCTGAGCTTTCTTAACCTGCTCGGCCAGCGTTTCTGCGGCAACGCCCCCAATAGCCGGGGTTTCCGCGCTGGCATCGACAGTAACATCGAGAATACGCGTTTCATCAAAGGTTACGGTCACAATCACATCACCTTCTCGACCGCGCGCACTTGCAGTATAGGTTCCAGGGGTATAGATAGCCCCGTCTTTGCTGTCGTCTGCAAAAGCCGAGATACCGGTAACGGCTGTAAGTGCGCTGGCTGCGCCAAGGCCGAGTGCGCCTCGAATAAAATCTCTGCGGTTCAGTTCCTTCATTGCAATAGTCCTTTCGTCTTTTTTAGGGATTGCTGACAAATAAACTATAGCATATCAGATCTGTTTGTGGTAATATAAATATGTAATTATTAATGCTTTTTTGTTATCACGGAGGGATTCATGACTATCATCCAGCTGCGTTGTTTCGTGGAAGTCGCGCAGGAACTGAACTATGCAAAAGCTGCTTCAAATCTTTTTATCTCCCAGCCTGCAGTCTCACGCCACATTATTTCCCTGGAAAACGACCTCGGTGTTCCGTTGTTTATACGAAGCAGGCACAATGTAGCGCTGACTTCAGCAGGCAATCGTTTTTATTCCGAAGCCAAAGATATCCTGGAAAGAATTGACCTGTCAAAGTACAGCCTTCAGAATAATCCCGAAGAGCAAACATTGAACGTTGGCTGTGTGAGCAGCATTCGGATTGATGGATTGAGCAGAATCTATTTGCAGTTTCACAGGCAAATGCCTCATGTTTTCATCAACAACACTGAGATAGCCGCCGGGGACTACCGTAAAGTTTCATCTGGTGATCATCTCGACGTCGCATTTGTACCAAGCAGTCCTAAAGGCCATATGTCATACAAAGAGTCTTCTCTCGATTACTACACGCTTTACAAAGGAATCTTATGCTGTGTTTTAAGGAAGGATCACCCTCTGGCAGAAAAAGAGCTGATTACGTTCACAGATCTTCAGGGTGAAACTCTGATTCTACTGGATCACGAGCACTGCCCGCCTTCCATGGATTCAGTTCAGATAGAAATTCGGAAAAATGCCGAAAAAATCCAGTATTATTACAGCGGATCTTCGCTCTACACCATTCCGATGATTATTGGGGGACTTGGACTGGCTATTATGCCCGATTTTGTTTGTCCGCACACAGATGGAATAATACTTCGTCCTTTTGATCTTCCCGCAGAACTTGAGTTTGGTATTATTTGCAGAAACAATGATAAATCCGAGCGAGTCAGAACATTTATCAATACTGCCCGGAAAGAATATGCTGTCTGACCCTGTATTTTGTCTGCTATCTATCTGGG
>JAUNJW010000333.1 GCA_030533035.1 Erysipelotrichaceae bacterium | reverse complement strand
CTTCAAACCGGGCAGCCGCCTGATCGAGAATCCGGTAGGGATCGCTGTTGGGTGTGCCCCAGTAGCTGCCGGAATAGACGCCGATCTTCAGGACATAGTCCGCCGATGAATAATTCAGCCAGACGGAGCCGGCAAGCATGATGAAAACAGAGATGATGAGAATCAGTTTTGACAGCAGCTTTTCACGCTGACTCATCAGTCAGCCATTCCTTTCTGCACCGCCCAGATTGCCAGCTGCGTGCGGTCGCGCAGTTCCAGTTTCATCAGGATGGAGCTGATATAATTCCGCACAGTTCCTTCCGAAAGATACAGCGTTGTGCTGATTTCACGGTTGGAAAGCCCGCGGCCGACAGCCTGGATGATTTTGATCTCACTCTCGTTGAGCTTATCAGCCAGATCATTGCTGACCTGAATGATATCTTCCCTTCTGGCCATTTCTGAAAACTGGCGGATCACCTTGGTCGCAATTTCCGGATTGATCATCGCACCTCCGGTTAAGGCCAGATGGATCGCCTCCATCAGTTCCGCTTTCGAGCAGCCCTTGAGCAGATATCCGGAAGCTCCGTATTTCAGAGCGCCGTATACATATTCATCATCGTCAAAGATTGTCAGCACAATCACTTTGACATTGGGGTATCTGTTTTTGATGAGTCTTGTTCCTTCAACTCCATCCTTGCCCGGCATGCGGATGTCCATCAGCACTGCGTCCGGCATTGTTTCCCTGATACTGGCAAGTGCTTCATCAACGCTGGCCACAACACCTGTCACTTCAGTTTCATCAGATGAGTTCATGATGATGGAAAGAGAGTCCCTGAACAGTTCCTGATCATCAACAATTAAAATCCTAGTCATTTTATTCCTCCTGCTGTCTTCTGCGCACCGGCAGAGACGCAATCACATAGAACCCTTTTTTTCCGTCATTCGGGTCATCTGCGCGGTTGCCGTAGGTAAGCGATCCGCCGAGCAGATCGAGCCTTTCCTGCATGTGGCGCAGGCCGAATCCTTCCGTGACTGTCTGACAGCCGCTGCCGTTGTCGCGGATATCCACCGTCAGGATATCATCATGCCGGCGCAGACAGATCTGGATCACATCCGCATGGCCATGGCGGACGGCATTGGTCATGCATTCCTGGATAATGCGGTAAAGCGTATCCTCTTCATCCACGGCAAACTCCAGCTTTCCGGCAAACTGCTCATAGATGACTGCGACATTTGTCGTTTTCTGGAATTTGGCAATCATCTCCCGAAGTGTGATTTCCAGTCCCTGCTTCTGAAGAGAGTCAGGCCGCAGTGCCTTAATGGAAGCACGCACGTCGTTAAGACCGTCACGGGCGCTTCTTGTCACAGCTTCAATCCGCTTTTTTGATTCTTCCGGACTGGCTTCAAAAAGTGCGAGGGATGCCTCAGACCCCATAATGATGCCGGTCAGCGTATGGCCAAGGGTATCATGAATCTCCCTTGCCAGGCGGTTGCGCTCACGGATTTCCGCCATTCTTTCCAGCTCAAGGGCGAATTCACGCAGTTTCCTGTTGGCTTCCCTCAGCTGCTCATTCAGACTGACAATCCGCTCATTCTCCGCCTTCTGGGATGTAAACAGCATAACCATGTAGTAGACAAACATGATGATATTGGCAGAAACGAGAATGTTTTCCATCAGTGAGATGGATGTTCTGACCGGCTGGCTGTAATAGCTCAGCCATGACGCAAACGCGATTCTGTCCGCCGCCAGCGGAATGATGTCATATCTTCCGATGACAAAGACAGAAGCCAGAACAATCATCAGGATTACCCTTCTGCCGTTGTTCTCCATGTAATTGACCAGATCTGCCAGTACAACCAGGGCAATGCCGCTGTAATAGAAATTCAGCCCTTCAATAATTCCGATACAGAGGATGATCTCTGAAACAATAAAGCCGAAACGGATCACCGGGGAATCATGGCGGAACACGTTCTTGGTCACGCTGACACAGAGCAGCGCCGCAAACAGAAGGATTGTCTGCACCGGCATCCGCCAGGGATGATTGGGTATGACGCCTGCTTCCGAAAGAAATTCATATGCCTGGAAATGGCGGGCAATGCGGAAAGCGGTGGCGTTTGAAACAAGGCTGTAGAAGACAACAGTCACAAAGTTCAGATAATACATATGAAGGACTGTCAGATTCAGATTACGGTCATTGTTCATCACTGCCACCCCGAAATGCCGAATCGATCGACATTTTCTTC